>CATKFT010000131.1 GCA_949747745.1 uncultured Clostridia bacterium | reverse complement strand
TATTATATCTTTATATTATTATATATATGTTACAAAATAACACCTTATCTATTTTATTTGGATAAGGATAGCTAGGAGAAGTTTCTACAAGGAGGTAATTACATGAAAAATTTAATAAAAAAGGCACGGTTATTCCTCTTAAGCATTGCTCTAATTGGATGTAGTATTTTCCCATCTTATTCCTGTTTTGCTTGTGAGCAACCTGTCACTTTCGATGATTCGATTACTGAATTAACTAATGCAACCGACATTGAAAATGCCATAAGTCTTTTAGGGCTTTCTGACGAAGAAGCTCAAAACGTCACTTTATATCAAACAACTTCAAGCGGTCCAGATGTTTTGGAACATGGTGTTACTCAAATGCCTACATTTAGATTGTATTCAACTTCATCTAATCGCGGTCGTGATCGTATCTTTAATGGTACAAAATTAAAGGTAGCAGTTGTGGTAACTGGTACTCCTGGTGACAGCTTACACTTTACATTTTTCAGCTATGATAATGTTTTTATTGTTCGTGACATTGATATTGGCAATGACGGCCGTGGCGTTTATAACGGTTCTTGGTTCGACATTCAATATGGAGGAACCTACTTTGCTCGATATGAACGTGGCACTTGTACAGGTGAGTATGTAGACATTACTGTTGTTTTTGCAGTTTATTGATTAGTTTTACTTCTCCTAGCTATAGAGAGTTCATTCTTTGAACTCTCTTCATTTATTGTATAATATTATTCTAAAACCTTGTTTACTACTAATACCATATGCGTTCATAAAATCATATTCATTAATATTATCATAATATCCCCCATAACAAATATATCGTTGTACTTTATTATTTTTTATCTGTTTTTCTATTACATCCATATATTCCATAACATTACCTGCTAAATCATATATATTATTACTTTTATTTCTTTCTGTTGCACCTGTTGATAAAATCATATTATATTGTGCCTTTAATTTATCTTTTCCATATATATATGTTTTTCCATAATCAGTTGAATACCAACCTGTAAATATAAAATTTGTATTTGAATAATTCCCCCATTCTTTATTATCTTCTAAATTATATCCATGTTTATATAACCAATATCTTAAACTATTCAATTGCTTATATGATATTAAATTGCTTTCTACACTGTTACTATCTTTGTACATTGTAATAGCATTATTTTTAGCTTTATTCCAACTAATATAGTTCCATACTATATTATCTTTTTTACTTACTGGTATCCCCTCTATATTATTCGTGTTTTCACTAATATTAGTATAGTTATTTTTTAATAAATCTGGTACTCCTGCCTCATATCTTGATATATAAAATCCACCATATTTTAATATTTGATTTTCTTCTTTTACATTAGTACTTATATCATTAATTTTATAATATTTATCGCTTTCATTAGATATTTTAATATATTCTTCATCTTGTATATTAACAGGCACCCAAACAAATTGATTACCGATTTCATCTTCAATTACTAATCCATTATTCCAACCTTTTGGTATGCCATTAATTAATTCCCAACTAGCATCTACAGTTTCAACTTTTTTAAACCCTTTTGGAATAATTGGATTATTATAAGCTCCTATTGGGTGTATGTCTTTAATTTGTATCTCTATATTATTATCTTTATTTATAATAAGGATAAATCCCAAAATACTACAACATATGATTATTAATACCATTATAATACTTATTATATGTTTTTTTACATAATTTATCTTCATTTTTATCACTCCTATATATAGAGATTGCTTTTTTTACAATATGTTTCATTATTTTATACTTTTTTACTCTTTATCTAAATTTTACATTACAAATATGTAAAATTATTACAGTAGTTATTTGCTACTATAATAATTTTATATAGAAAGAAGGTATTTTTATGGATTTTAGAGTCTTAGAAACCCAACAATGGTTAAACCAAACTTATGGTAACAATCCAAATTTCGTAAAAGTGGATGAAGATGGCGTTACTGGTATTTCGACTGTAAAAGGATTAATTAGAGGCTTACAAATTGAAATAGGAGAACTACCTGCTGATGGTGTTTTTGGAAATGAAACGGCTAATAAATTTAATACTATGTTTCCCAATGGATTAAGTCAAACTACTGATGATTCTTCACAAAGTGTAAAAAATGTAGTTTATATTTTACAAGGTGGTTTCTTTTGTAGAGGAATTGACCCTAAAGGACTTACTGGCTTTTTTGGTCCCAATACAGCTGCTTCTGTAAAAGAGTTTCAAATGGAAGCTGGAATATCTCAAGATGGTATTGTAACCGCTAAAATAATGAGAGCAATATTAACAACTGATGCATTTACTTTAGTAAAAAATGGAGATCCTAAAATAAGAGAAATTCAACAAGCCTTAAACTTAAAATATGGGGCTTATATGAATTTAATACCAACCAATGGCTTAATAGATAGAAAGCTCGCTAAAGGTCTCATTGTAGGACTACAAAAAGAAATTGGAGTAGATGCCGATGGTATATGGGGACCAGGAACATTAAACGCTTGTCCAACACTACAACGAGGAAGTACTAAAAAAAATCTAGTATACATTTTACAATATGCTTTATATGTTAACGGATTTGATCCAAATGGATTTGATGGCGGATATGGAAATGGCGTTGTTAAAGCTGTAACAGACTTTCAAGATTTTACAATGCTAGATGCTGATGGTATATGCGGAAAACAAACCTGGGCTTCTTTATTAATAAGTTATGGAGATAAAAATAGACAAACCAGTGTCTGTGATACAAGATTTGAAATAACAACAGAAAGGGCTAAAATTTTAAAAAATAATGGGTACCATACTGTTGGCCGTTATTTAACTGGTGGTGATTTTAAAGAACTAAGAGATGGTGAATTAGAAAGAATTATTGATGAGGGATTAGATATGTTTCCAATTTTTCAAGAAAATGGTAGACAAGCAAGTGACTTTTCTGAAGACATAGGAAAAGAACATGCAAAAAAAGCAATTGAAGCTGCTATAAAAAAAGAAATCCCAAATAACACCATAATTTACTTTGCTGTAGATTATGATGTACTTGAACCTGAAATAGCTTCTAATATAATACCTTATTTTAGAGGATTAAATGATATATTTGATACTCTTTCCATAAATGATTTTAACTATAAAATTGGTGTATATGGTCCTAGACAAGTTTGTAGTGAAGTATCTAAAAAGTATGCTGTTAGTAGTTTTGTAAGTGATATGTCCTCTGGTTTTTCTGGTAATATTGGTCATAAACTTCCAGAAAATTGGAATTTAGATCAAATAGCAAATATTACAATAAGTGATCCTACTTATGGAAGTTTAGAAATAGATAAAGATATATACAGTCACAAATATGGTTTAGTACATTACTATAATACAAACAATTATATTTACTGGCAAATCAAGCAATTATATAATTTAGCATATAAGAAAAAAAATAATATAAAAGAAGCAAATAGACTCGTATTAGACTTCTTAAGAGGAAAGTATGTCGGTCCAGCATGGGATCAAATTTCAGGTATAGTAGATTTCGAATTTATAAACGAAGTAAAAAATACTTATCCTTATATGAAGCCTGAAAACATGAATATCGATTGTGGTGATATTTCTATAAATGTTCAACACTTAGCTGTAACAATTGAATCTTATATAGTAAATGTCGTAAGTGTTATTGAAGAAGTTCAAGCTTATGCTGGTTGGGCTGGTGACTTGTGTCAACTAGGTGCTAAACTTCAAGAACAATATGACCATACTATAAATAAACATGTATATTCAGATACTCAAGTATCTACATTAGTTGGTGCTACTGATAAAGAAGCTAAAGCATTAGGTTTTTCTTCTGCTGAAGCAACAGGTTTCCCTTTAGAAGATTTATACCAGGATTTAGATGGTCTTATTATAGGAACTGATGGTATCAAAACTACACCAATACATGAACTTTTTAAGACTTACTATTTAGAAGGATTATACACTAGAAGAGCAAATTTATTTTATACTGCACTGGATAAAACTGGCATTTCCTTTTCAGATCCAACAGATGTTATAGCTACTATTGCAAAAAAATATACATATAATCCATTAATATTTTCACAAATATTTGGTGCTATTTTTGGTTCTTTTGATGAAAAACTATTTGGTGATGTCTTAGCTTATGGTTTTGCAATAAAAATTGAAAAACTTATGGTAAAATAGAATTAGTACTTGTGTATATTTATATAATATATTATACTATTGTTACTTGGAGGTTAAAATGAAAAAAAATACGTTGTTTAATATAATCACTATTGTTTTTATATTACTTAATGTTCGTTTTTTATTGGCAAATTTAAGATTAGCACTTCCTAAATATTTATTGACATTAGATGCTAGTAATGTATCATATTCTCAAATAGAAAATTTATTAAAAAGCGATGGGTTACTACGTAATACTGAATTTAATAATATTACAAAAATTGAAATGTACCAAGAATTTCCTAATGGTAACAAATTAGTTATATATTATACTTCAAATAATATTAACAATAAGATGGATTTATCTATATCAAATGATTCAAATATTTATTCTTATATGTTAGAAAATGGGAAATTAGATATTACTACAAAACTCTTTATCGATACTATATTCATCATAACTATACTGCTTATTGTAATTTTTATAGTGTTTAATATTACAATTTTAATAAATAAATTTTGCAATTCAGATATAATTCATAAATTCAAATAGCAAACTTAGCAGTTTGCTATTTGAATTTAATTGATTTTTTATGTATATTATTTAATATTGTATATATTACTACTTTCACAGTTGGCTTCATGTTATCGTAAAAAGAAAAGTATTCCTTCTTTTTATTTTTGTCACAAGCAATATCCATAAAGTTTGTAGCTTTTACAATATCACTTTTTATTGAATAAATTGGTCTATTATACTTTTTCGATAATATAGGATAAACATTCTTTTTCAAATTTAGTTCATCTTCTGTTTCTTTTGTATAAATCAAATAAATAGCATCTACTAAATATACTGTGCCCTTATGTGAAAAATTATAGTTTAATTCTTGCAATTCTTCTTTTATTGCTTCTTTAACTTGATACCTATTCTTTTGTTTTTCCTTATATCGTACTAATTCATTAACTTTTTTCTAAAATGTCTGTCATACTACTCATTTTATGTATATAACTATATACAACAGACTCATCTCTTATTTTTTCAATCATTTCAGTTTCTCCTGAAATTACAATAATTGAATTTTTATAGTAGTCTTTCTTATCTTCAGGTAAGTTTTTTATTATTTCAATTCCACTAATAATTGGCATCTTTAAATCTAATAAAACAATGTCTATATCGTTAGCCTTATTTAGTCTATCTCTAGTTTCTTGACCATCTATTGTAATATTAACCACTCTTATACCTTTCATACTATTATTAATAATGTCCATAAGTGTTTTAGCATAATATATATTGTCGTCAGCAATTAAAATATTCACCATTTCATTATCCTCCACTATATAATTCATTATTTCTATAATTTTATATATAGTAACTTAGTTTATCTACAATCGTAGTTATAAAAAGTTTAGGAGTTAATTTTTCTTGCATTCCTATCAAAAAATAATTATTTATTATAGCAATATTAGTAGTTTTATATAATGAATCTATACATTTTTCAATTGACCATTTTACTTTCAGTATATTAGTATTATGCTTTTTTGAAACTTTTAGATATAAATTATTTTTTATATCTTTTAATTGTTCTTTATCTTTCAAAGCATATTTTATACATTCTAATAAATAAGTATATCCTCTTGTAGTTTTATTAAACTTAAACAGTTCTAATTCATTCCTTATCATCATATCTAAATTATCTGCTTTAGACTGATTTATAATTTCTTTTATTGTCTCAGTCAGTTTTTCAAATAAAAATGGTTTTCCAAAAATTTTATATATGTAATCATTGTATTCTTTTGCTTCTAATATGAACTCTGGTTTTCCAGAAATAATAATGATATATGGATATTCATTTTTACTTTTCTTAATAACATTAATTATCTCTATACCATTAATTTTAGGCATCTCCAAGTCTAATATAATAATATCATCGTTCCTCAATTCTGTCAGAGTATCTTTAATTTCTTCACCATCTATTAAAATTTTATATGTTTGTATTGATAATTTTTTACTTGAAATATAGTTAAATAGTGTTCTAGCAAAATCTAAATTATCATCTAATATAAATAATCTATTCATACTTCCTCCTTAATTATGTATACTCCTGTCTCTTTTATATGAATAGATTATTTATATTCATTTTTGTTACATTTTTCTACATTATTTTTTTATAATCGTTCTACTTTTTTCTACTTTTGCAACTATCTATATTCATTTCTGATATAATTTCAAATTGTAAATTTATATTTTTCAACTTGTATGTAATGATATTACTGAAGTTTAGTAATATAAGTATAAAACAAATTCTATTACATCTATGGAGGTAAACTGCATGAAAACTTTTAGAAAAAAAAGAATTGTACATCGGTTGTTAGCTTTTCTATTCTCAATTGCTATTCTTGTTTTTCACAATGACATAGCTTTTGCAACAGATTCTAATACAACCAAACAATTAGAAGCTCAGGGAACACAATTGCTTCAGGGGTCTCTATCCGGATATGGATACAAATATGACAGTAACAGTGGTTCTTTTACTTTTACTGTAAGTGGAGCATGGAGCCCTTTTGCTGGCTGCACTCTTAAAACTGAAGGATTCTCTAGTTCTTCTACTCTTACTATAAGTGTGTATGATTCAAGCGGTTCCTGTAAAACAACACAAACACTTGGTCCAAATGAAAATAAAGCAAATATTGCAATATTTAATGTTCCTACTGGAACATACACCGTAAAGTATTCAATGTCATGGCCAAGTAGTGGAAGCATTCAAGTCTGGATCTATTAATATTGCAAATATATAGAATTTGTTTTATACGAAAAGATGTCCTCTTCTGAGGGCATCTTATATTATATCTCTTTAATATATTCTATTTCATCATAATAGTTTTCTATTTCTTTTATTATTTCATCTTTATCTCTCCCATTATTATCATTAGCATTATAGTATAGTTTTTCTTCTTTTATTTCTATATTTGTAAATATCTTTTGATCTTCATTATATTTAAATGCCTCGTATAATTCTTCTAATTTTTTTCTTGTATACCCATCTTCTATATATCTCATATTAGTACATTTATTTTCTTCATTTATTGTTGCTATATGAGTTATATATATATATCCATCTTTAGTTTCTTCCCTTAATTTTTTTGCTCTTATAACTAAATATTTAGAATTTGAAACTGTTATTTTTATGTTACTACGTTTTATTAGTATTTTTCCAGTTTCATTTCTATAAATTGAATAATTATTGTTTATATAAATACCCATAGAGCATAAACCTACCACAATAATTATTGTCAAAAGTATTTGTAGCCTTAATCTTATTTTAACTTTTCTTAAGCCTTTAATTTCAGTATTTTTATCTATCTTATCTACTTCTAATTCTCCCTGCATATTTGTTAATTTTTTCTTACACTCTTCACAAGTTGAAGTATGCTCTTCTATATATTGGTTAGTTTCTTCACTAGTTAAATTTACTACATATGTAGGTAATAAATCTTGTATTATTTTACAGTCTTTGTTGTAATTCTTCATTTCCTAATTTCTCCTTTATTTTTTCTTTTCCTCTAAAAAATTTTACTCTTGCCCAAGTTTCATTTTTGTTAAACATTTTCCCTATTTCTTTAAAACTTAGTTCCTCTTCAATTCTTAAAAATATTATCTGTGCTGTTTCTTCGTCTAAATTTTGTATCTCTTTATATATATTATTTTTTGTTTCCATATCAATTATTTTTTCTTCTACTTCAATATCTTCCGATATTGCTATAGCTTCATTTATAGGAATTTTTTCTACTTTTTTTTGTTTTTTTAAATACATAAGCCATTCATTTCTTGCAATTTTACACAACCATAAATTTATTTTACATTCTCCTCTAAATTTATCTATATTTTTTATTGCTTTATATAGTGTTTCTTGTGTCAAGTCCTCTGCAATTTCCTTGTTTCGAGTT
This sequence comes from uncultured Clostridia bacterium, assembly GCA_949747745.1. Next base: position 552 of record CATKFT010000131.1, on the reverse strand, counting down.
ATACAAAACAAATATCTATATACTACTTTTGTATACTCATTACAAATATCTTCTATGCTTTGCATAACTCTCTCCTTTCTGTATAATAGATTGCTCAAGAACAACTTTGTTACAGGGTTATAATATATAAATTATAACTAGCATATGTACATGTGTATTTTAATCCTTTATTATTTTTGACCAAATATTATTAAACGTTCTACTTAGTCTATTAATATCATTGTTTTTTGTGCTATGGCTAATAATATATTCCCATGATTTAAACTTATATTTTTCTATTTCTTCTTCCCTATACTCACGTTCTTCAATAATTATTCCAATATCTTTTAAAATTTCCCTTTCATTTGTTGTAAGTTCATTTGTTAAATTCATTTTTATTTTTCCTCGTATAACAATATAATTATATAGAATTATATCATAAAACTACTTTTTTGTAGTTTTTATATTAATTTTTATCTCTTATTTTTATTATTCATATAAAAAAGCGGAATAAATTCCGCCCTTAAAGAGCCTGATTAAATTTAGGCTCTTTAAGTTTGCTTTTTCACTAAT
>CATKFT010000130.1 GCA_949747745.1 uncultured Clostridia bacterium | reverse complement strand
CTTTGGGCACCATTAAAACTTGTGCCATTTCTTTTTTCTTCATTGGCACATATTCTTTGTCCTTTATAAAATTCCATGTGATTCGGTTATAATGTATTGTATACCAAATTCTTTTAAATATTTGTCTGCTTCTGGAACATAGCCACACTCAGGAAGCCAAATTCCACGAGGTTTTCTTCCAAAATATTTTTCATAAGTTTGTACTCCTACTGCAATTTGTGCTTTTACTGTTTTCTCATTTACGTACAAAATAGGGAAGTACCCATGTGTTGCACCACATGTAATAATTTCTAAAACACCAATATCTTGGAAATGTTTAAAAGCATTTATTAAGTTGCAATTATATACATCTTTAAATAAATGTAAATCATTTGAATATCTGTCAAAATAATATTTAGATAATGAATTTAGTCTTTCATCATATTTAGTTCTATTAAGTTCCTTTTTTGAAAGTTCAATATGCTTTTTTAAGTATTTAATATATCTTTTTTGTAGCATTTTATTATCAAGCATTGAAAGAAGCGGTGGGGTAAGAGACATTGTGATTCTGAAATCAACATGTTCATCTACTAATTTTTGAAAATTAGTTAATAATGGTATATATGTTTCAGAAATTGCCTCATAAAGCCAATCTTCTTCTAAATAATTCTCACTTTCTGGGTGATGTACAAAAGGTAAATGTGCATGTAAGACAAAACTTACATAACCGCGTTCTTTATTCATAAATTTTCTCCTGTTCTATAATTGTCTTTTGAAAAATTTTTTATAGTATAATCTTCTAGTTTAAATTTAGTAATTTATAAAAATAAATTTATGGGCGTTATTGGTTATACCTAATTACGCCCTTTTGTTAGATTTTATTATTATTTAAAACTAGAGGAAGATAATGAAGATGGATTTGTTAAATCTTCATTTGTAATTTCATAAAATAAATCATCTTTATATATTGTTTTATATAGGTCATATATATTATATATTGATTGCATATTTTTATAATTTGCAATGTTGGAAAAATCTTTTGTTAAGGTATTTCCGTTTTTTGTATTTTTATATGTTACATTTGGGTTAAATTTTTCAAATAGAATATGGTTATTAGGTGATGTCATTTCATTTGAAGAAGAAATATAAATATAGTTTGCACTAACAGTAGAAACATGAGGTAAAGGACGTCTACCTAATTCTATTACATATTTACAATCTGCATCATTAACATGTAGATACCATGAATTTGCAAAATCATTTATTTCAATTTCAAAAGAATAGTTCATGGTTTCGTTATGTATTATTAATACAGGTTTAGTTTTACTAAAGAAGTCGTTTCCATAGTATTGTTCAAAATTTTTTCTATCACTATCTGAAATATCCCAATAAACAAATAACATAGAGGGGGTTTGTGCAAGTACTTTTACAACAGTTTGATTATATCTATAAGGAAGGTCATAATATTCTATCACAGATACCAAATTAGATTTAGTATCTTTTTTAGTTTTAGCTATTTTAGTAGGCTTAGTTTCTATATCAACATTAGATTTAACTGATTTAGTAGATTTTTTAGTTTTATCTGTTTTTGATATTTTAGTAGGCATAGTTTCTATATCAGCATTAGATTTAACTGATTTAGTAGATTTTTTAGTTTTATCTGTTTTTGATATTTTAGTAGGCTTAGTTTCTATATTAACATTAGATTTAACCGATTTAGTAGATTTTTTAGTTTTATCTGTTTTTGATATTTTAGTAGATTTAGTTTCTGTATTATCATTAGATTTAGTCGCTTTTACAGCTTTTTTAGGTTTATCTATTTTAACAGATTTAGTTTCTTCATTACTAACAGATTTAAGTTCTACTTTTTTTGGTTTATTAGTTTTACTAGTTTTTGATAATGTATTTGAAACAGAAGATGATTTTTTTAACTTTGTAGTAGATTTTGCTTCTTTAACAATTTCTTTATTTAAGTCTTTATTTGATTTAACAGATTTTTTAGCTGTTTTTGTACCAGAAGGTTTACTGTCAGATACATGTGTAATATTTGCATTTTTAGTAGTATTAGCAATTACTTTTGCAACAGATTTATTTGTATCTTTCTTAGTATTTTTTACTGGTATTTCTTCTTTTGTTTCTTTTGCTTTTTTTGGCATTATAAATTTCCTCCTTGGTACTTGTAAATTAGATATATAAATACTATATCAAATATAAAATAAATTCAAGTAAAAATGAGAATAAATATAAAAAAATTATAAAAATTGTTTAAATAAACAATAACAGTATTAATCTAATAACTTTTTAAAAAATTGTTCACGAGAAATATTACTTGTTCTATTATTTCTTTTTAGGTTATAAAGGCGATTTTTATCTTTTGTTATATTATTAACACCACTCTCACAGGAAAGACTTGCTTTAAAACCTAAGTTTTTTATAATATTTATAGAATCATTACTAATTGCACCAAATGGATAAGTAAATGTGTTTGGAGAGTAATTTGTATTAACCTTAAATTCTTCTTGCAATTTTAATATATCATTTGAAAGTAGATTTGAATAATGTTCTTTTGTTTCATTATGTTTTTTCATGCAACCTTTCCTTGAGCCTATTTCATGTAAATCAAATGTATGATTTTGAAATTCTACAAGATTAGATGATATAAGTTCATTTATATCTTTCCAACGTAGATAACCATAGTTTGGGTTTGCTTCATCAGTTTTTGTAAAAGTATCTGTATATTTTCCAACTATAGAAATAACTGCTTTCATATTATATTTTTTTAGAAGTGGCAAAACATAAGTTAGGTTATTATAATGTCCATCATCAAATGTGATTATAATAGGCTTATTAGGTAATGGTTTATTTTCATAAACATAATCTATTAAATTACTTATAGTAATTGTTTCATATCCATGTTCTTTAATATATAATAAATCTTTTTCTAAAACATCAGGATGTACAATATAATCACCACTTTTTGATTTCAAAATGCTATGATACATAATAATAGGCACTTTTATGCTAGAAGATAAATTAGCATTAACATTATTATAGATGAATATAGAGGACAGTACTAATATTAAAATAAGAAAAACGGAAATTAGCTTATAATTTAATTTTAAAACAGTAAATTTAATCATATAAAGATCATCCTTTATTAAATATGTAAGTATATTTTGCAGTTTGCTTCTATGAAGTAATATATTTAGAGTTTATATAATTAATTATTCTATAAAATTAGGGTCAATAATATCATATTTTCTATAATAATCTTTAGTAGCATTATTTTCTCGAACTACTTCTGATTTATTTTTTCTTAGAAATTCAATAATTTGGTAAACATCAATCCAAATTTGGTTAACGCCATCTTTTTGAGATTCATCAAAAATAAGTTGCATTCCAAAATGTAAATGAGGGATGTTTATATTATTTACATTTTCTTTTGTACTATATCCAGTCATACCGAGGTATCCTATAACATCTCCAGCTTTAACTACTTTACCCTCATAAAGTTCATTATTATATGGATGATCTTTTCTTAAATGAGCATAATAGTAATATCGTTTTTTATCAAAACTTCTAATTCCAATTCTCCAACCGCCATATTGGTTCCAACCTAGTGCTTCAATAGTTCCAGATTCTACTGCAATAATAGGGGTACCAATACTTCCCATTAAATCATTTCCAAGATGAACTCTTTTAAAACCATATGAACGAGCATTTCCAAAATCGTCATAATGATTAAAGCTGTAATTTTTAGCAATAGGTAAAAATGCTTTTACACCATATTTTTTAGTATAAATTTTATTTTCTGTTCCAGAATCGTCAGGCAATTCAACCTCGTATTCGCCAATAAATTCATGTAAAATTGCATCATAAGCTTCATAATAATAAGAGTAGTTTTTCAAATTTTTAGTTAAATCTTCTGTAGTAGAGCCATTTTTTAATTTATTTGTTAATTCTATTAAATCATTTTGTTTAAATTTTTTAAAATTTCCCCCATATTTGCAAGCAAGATATGAAATTAATTCTATCCAATTATATTTTATGGGCTCATTATTAGAGTGAGAATTAATATCAAATCTAGATGTCTTGTCTAATACATCATAAGTAACATTAAAATCTACCCATTTAATGTATTTCTTTTTTTCTGTTACAGTAGTATTATCTATAGTATTAGTCCAAATTAAATTATTAGAATTAGCAGGAAGAGAAAATGGATATATAATAGAAACAGCAAGAATTGCTGATATAATAACAAAACATATAATACTAAAAATTAGATAGGATTTATTTATTTTAATAGATTTAATTAGCAAATTTAATACACCTCGTAATATGTATATTAAAAAGAAAAATATTTATTCATATAATTATTTTGCAATACATATTAAATATGTTTTTTTAATGAAATATATTTTAACATGTAAGTTGTTTTTTGGAATAAAATTATGAAATATATATTATTGAAAATAGAATATGTATAGTTATGATAAGCAATATTTTACCTTTTTATTGAAATATAATATTACTAAATATAGAATATAAGGAAATAAGTAAAAAGGAGAATAGGGATATGAGAAAAACAAAAGAAAGAGCAATAACACTAATAGCACTAATGATAACAATAATAGTACTATTAATACTAGCAGGAGTGACACTAAATCTAACACTTGGAGAAAGGGGAATATTTAAAACAGCAAAAGATGCAACAGATAGATATTCTCAAAAAAATGCACAAGAAGTATTAGAATTAGTTTTAAGTGATGCAGAAATACAAAAATATGAGGGAGAATTAACTGATGAGCAATTATCAATTAAAATAAGCAAAATAGGTGAAGAATTACCAAAAGAAAAACCTGATACAAACTTGCAAAATGTAATAGTAGAAGGATATATTTTTGAAATAGATAGAAGTGTTCCAAAAGTTGTTGATTATGTTGGAAAAGCTGATGGAGTAGTAATTACAGCTGTATTAAGTGGAAATGATGGGTGGGTAAAAGAATCAGAAGGAACAGCTTGTATAAGTGGAACAATAAAAACATATAGTGGAGGAACAATAACAAATGTATCGGCTAGAAATGGTGAAATAGAAATAACCGATTTTAATATAGATGAAGAAGGAAAATATACTATAGACAATATAACAAATAGTACAACAATTGTAATAAATGCTCAAGATAGTAATAGAAAATCAAACGAAAAACAAATTCAAGTACAAGTAAGAGTGGACAACATTGTACCAATAATAGAAAGTATTGATGCAAAAACAGAAGGAATGAAAATACTGTTTACAGCTAATGGAACAGATAATGAAAGTGGGTTAAAACAATTTAATTATATAATAAGTTCAACAGAAGATATAACACTTGCAGGAATACCAGAAAAACAAAGAGCAGGAACATTTGAAAAAGGTAAACTAGTTGAGATAATAGCAACAGCAGAAAAGAAATATACAATATCAATAAAGGCAATAGATAATTGTGATAATATGTCAGAAGAAAAAATAGTAGAAGTGAAGACAATAGACGCGTTGACGATAGCACAAGCAAAAGAATTAGTTAATGCATCTAATTTTAAAAATTACATTGGAACAAGAATAATTGATTACACACCAACAGCTGGTGGAACTTGGAGGATTTTTTATTGTGAAGACTCAAGTAACTATTTTGGAGATGGAGAAGGAACAATATATTTAAAAAGAGATCATGGAGGTAGTTATTCAGGTACAGGCCATGGAAGTCACAAATCTAGTGACAATGCAGAGCTGATGAAACAAATGAATCCTATGTGGAGAGATAGTGCAAATTCACAATCAATAGACAATAATAGTGAGGGGGCAGCATTATGGTTATGTGATCCAGCTGAATGGAGTGATTATAAAAGTGAGCAAGCTAAATATGCTATTGGTGGTTCGAGCATTGAGATGTTAATGAAATCATATAATGCGTGGAAAGGGAACAATGTGCTTTCTTGCAAAATAGTAAATGGATTTGGATATCAGACTTATCCAAGAGATAACTGCGGATATGTTGCTGGTACTGACACATGGAGTGTGGCTAGCGGACCTCATAATATATATGTTCCATCTGGTGATGTATCAACTCTTTTGTGTTCTCCAAGTTGTGCAGAGGCATCAGGAGTTTACTCTCAACTTTTAACAACTTGGCGGGGCTTGGGGACAGGTTAATATTGAAAAAACGAGAAGTTGCTATATAAGCCCAATTTGTGCATTACTATGAGAAATATGGTTGTTTATATGAGTTTGTTAAAGATAACGGCATGAATCTTTTAAAGAGTACTATAAAAACAAAATAGCTTATTTTGCATCATTGGCACATATACAGGTGATTCGAGCATTGAGATATTAATGAAATTGACTTTTTTGTGCTAATAATATATAATATTTACATAAACTAGTAGAAAATTTTTCCAAATATTAGTTTAAATATAATAAAGGAGAAGCTAAATGAACAGATGCAAAGCTATTGAAGCTATTAATCAAGAAGGCAGACGGTTAATAGAAGAAGAACAACTTAATAGGTGGATTTTGGCAGAAAGGGTGGACAAAATTAGTAAAATAAAAGTCCATACAGAATCCGAGCTTGTTCGATTTTTTAAAAGAGGGAAATATTTGCTGCTAGAAGATAATATGGTGTCTAAGAATTATCATTTTGCGGTAGCAATGTGCCTACATGAGTATTTAAAAAAATCGTACAGCGATGACGAATTCTTTTTCCTTAATAAAGAAGAAAGAGAAAAGTTTGCACACCAATTAGCGAAACAACAAGGTAGCATATGTAAATCTGTAGCATGGTCAATGCTTAGTAGTTACTTCTTATCAGAAATGCCAGATAAGGAGTTCTACACTACTTTAAATGCTCATTGCTATGATGAAGAGTATGGAGTAGAAAGTATTTAAAAACAAATTTGGAGAGATCTATAGTTCAAAATGGTATCACAGTTATTTACAAATGTATTTAACTGTGGTATTCTTTTTTATATAAATAAAAAGGAGGAAGCCTAGTGCCAGATTTAAATCAAGATGTAAAATATGTTAAGGGTGTTGGACCAAATAGAGTAATATTGCTTAATAAACTTAATATTTATACCCTAAAAGACTTAATTACATATTATCCACGTGAACATGAAGACAGAAGTAAACCTGTAAATATTGTAGATACTGTGGATGGGGAAGAGGTTTTAGTAGAAGCTACTTGTGTTTCACGCATGAACGAAATACGAACTGCAAGAAGAAATATGACTATTTATAAATTAGTTGTAAGAGATGATACAGCTTCTATGGTAATAACATGGTACAATCAAAGCTATTTAAAACAAAGATTTAAATTAGGTGAAAAATATCATTTTTTTGGTAAGATAACTAAAAAAGATGGTGTAGTACATATGACATCTCCTACATTTGATGATGAGGGAAAAACTAAGAATACAGGAAAAATTATTCCAATCTATCCATTAACATACAATTTATCTCAAAATTCTATTAGGCAAATTATTGAAAATGGATTAAATTTAGTAGGGGATGTTTTAGAAGAAACAATACCAGATTATTTATTAAAAGAATATAATTTAAGAGATATAAATTCTAGTATAAGAAGCATACATTTCCCAAGCGATTTTGCAGATTTTGAGTATGCAAGAAAAAGACTTGTTTTTGAAGAATTACTTGCAATGCAACTTGCTCTTTTTACTTTGAAAAATAAAAATATTCGGAGAAACAACTGGAATAAAATTCAGTAAAGATGTTAAAATGTCTGATGTTATTAATAAACTTCCATTTAATTTAACAAAAGCACAACTTAGAGTTTTAGAAGAAATAGATAAAGATATGGAAGAAGAAATTCCAATGAATAGGTTATTACAAGGTGATGTTGGCTCTCGGAAAAACTATTGTAGCAATAATTGCTGCATATAAAGCTGTAAAAAGTGGATATCAAATGGCAATTATGGCACCAACTGCAATACTTGCAACTCAACATTTAGAAAGTTTCAACCAGATTTTAACTGAATTTGGAATAAGATGTGAATTACTAATTAGTGGAATTTCAAAAAAGAAAAAAGAAGATATTTTGAAAAGATTAGAAGATGGTGAAATAGATGTATTAATAGGAACACATGCAATCTTAGAAGAAAATGTTGTATTTAAGAATTTAGGGTTAGTAGTAACAGATGAGCAACATAGATTTCGGAGTTAAGCAAAGAAAAATTATATCAAAAAAGGGAAATAATCCAGATACATTAGTTATGACAGCAACTCCAATACCACGAACTCTTGCATTAATCTTATATGGAGATTTAGACATATCTATTATAGATGAACTTCCTCCCAATAGAAAAAAAATAGATACAATGGCAGTTACAAAAAGACTTTCAGAAAGGGTAAATAATTTTATAAAAAAACAAGTAGATGAAGGAAGACAGTGTTATATAGTATGCCCTTTAGTAGAGGAAAATGAAGAAATGGACTTAAAATCTGTAGTAGAACTTGCAGATATATATAAAACGCAAGTATTTAGCGAATATAGGGTGGAATATATGCATGGAAAAATGAGACCTAAAGAAAAAGATGCGATAATGGAAGAATTTAAAAATGGAAATATAGATATACTAATTTCAACAACTGTAATAGAAGTTGGCGTAAATGTACCAAATGCAAGTATTATGGTAGTTGAAAATGCTGAAAGGTTTGGTCTTGCACAATTACATCAATTAAGAGGAAGAGTTGGTAGAGGGGAATATAAATCTTATTGCATTTTAAAATACCAAGGAAATTCTGAAAACACAAGAGAGCGTATGAGTGTAATGTGCAAAACAGATAATGGTTTTGTGATTTCTGAAAAAGACTTAGAATTAAGAGGTTCAGGAGAATTTTTTGGGACAAGACAACATGGTTTACCAGAATTTAGAATTGCAAATTTATTTATGGATATGCCAATATTAAAACAAGTACAAAGTGTGGCATACAAAATTCTACAAAATGACCCCAAATTAGAAAAAAAGGAAAACGAAAAACTTCGAAAAATGACGAAAGATAAATTTCGGAGATAGGCTAGAAATATAGAAAAATGCTTGCATTTGTTTGCAAAATGTAGTAATATAAATTTTGTTAATAGTTGTATTAATGTAGTGGACAAATTTGTTTCTATAGTTTTAATAGGAGGAGATATATGCGGAAAAGAACAGATCTAGAAAAACAAGTGCTTGGAAAGGTAGAAGTAATACTTAGATATCTAAAAATAGATAGAGAAACCATAGGGTATGCTCCACTATTAGATATTATAATTTATGCTTATGCATTTCCAGAAGAAGAGTTAACCAAAATTGTAAGCAGGATTACAAAAGAGAACTACTATCCAGGAATTCAGTGCATTTATAATAAAAATGTAATGGATTTTGAGAAAACAATGTACTCTGAGATTGTGCACACAATAAAAAGAGCAATTGAAAGAGCGAAGGTCATAGACCTTGAAGAACTGAAACTGGATAAACTAAATGTTATTCTAAAAGGTAAAATAGGTACAGACCTTGAAGAAGAGTTGCTTGCAGAAATAGGAGAAAGATATTCTATATATTCAAATGATGAAAAAATTGCAGTGTATTTTATTAAAAAGATCCTTAAAGCAGTAACTAAAACAGATGAATAATAACAATAAATATAACATTAATATTTAAAATTTTTGAGTAAGTAAAATAAGACGTAACATTATTTTGTTACGTCTTTCTCCTTGACAAAACGAGGATAAAATTATATTATATATATACAAAAATATAAAACAAGGATGTTGAATAATATGATGAAAATGGTTTTAATGGTAGTAGGTACGTTAATATTGCTGGCTGGAGTTATTATGGTATTTGATGCACGACATTTAACAAAAAAATTTTTTAGTTTTGGTGACCAAAATGAAGGTACAAACGGACTAAAATTTTTTGGTTTTTTCATATCTATTATAGGGGCATTGTTGGTTTATTTTAATATATAAATTTAAGGTTTTTTTATAAAGGAGAGGATATTTTATGCAAAAAGAAGTAATTAATCCAGAAGAAATTATAGCTAAAGCAAGAGAAGTTATGCTAAATGGGAAATTTATAGGAGAATTTAGTGAATTAGAGGAAAAATGGCTAGAGGAACATAATAGACCATTATATGCAGTATATAAAATGTCAACAGAAGCAAAAAAAAAAGGTTTAGAAACCAAAAGAGGAGGAAAGGATTATGAAAGATAATCATAATCTAAAAGATAAATATAATCCCAAGGACTTTGAAGAAAGATTATATAAAGAGTGGGAAGAAAAAGGATATTTTAAGCCTAATATGGATAAAGACAAAGAAAGTTATTGTATAATGATGCCACCACCAAATGTAACAGGAAAATTACATATGGGGCATGCATTAGATGATACAATACAAGATATTTTAATCCGTTTTAAAAGGATGCAAGGTTATAATACATTATGGCTTCCAGGAACAGATCATGCATCAATTTCAACAGAAATGAAAGTAGTAGAAAAATTAAAAAAAGAAGGAAAATCTAAACAAGATATAGGAAGAGAAAAGTTCTTAGAAGAAACTTGGGATTGGACAAAACATTATGGAGGAGAAATTGAAAATCAACAAAAAAAATTAGGTTGTTCATGTGATTGGGATAGACGTAGATTTACATTAGATGAGGGATTATCTAATGCTGTTTTAGAACAATTCGTTAGTTTATATGAAAAAGGACTAATTTATAAAGGAAAAAGGATGGTAAATTGGTGTACAAGTTGCAATACATCAATATCTGATGCAGAAGTTGAATATAAAGAAGAAGCATCTCATCTATGGCATATTAGATATAAAATTGCAGGAACAGATGATAAATATATAATAGTTGCAACAACAAGGCCAGAAACAATGCTTGGAGATACAGCAGTAGCAGTTCATCCAAGTGATGAAAGATATAAAGATTTAGTTCGGAAAAACATGTATTTTACCAATAATGAATAAAGAAATACCAATAATACAAGATGAGTTTGTAGAAAAAGAATTTGGAACAGGATGTGTTAAGATAACACCAGCACATGATATGAACGATTACCAGGCAGGTTTAAGACATAACCTAGAAATTATTGAAGTATTTGATGAAAACTTTAAAATGGGAAATCTAGTTAAAGAACTTGCAGGGATGGAGTTAAAAGATGCAAGAAAAGAAATAGTAAAGAAATTAGAAGAAATAGGAGCATTAGTAAAGGTAGAAGAATATACTCATAATGTTGCAAAATGTGAAAGATGTAAAGATACAATAGAACCTAAAATATCTACACAGTGGTTTGTTAGCATGAAAGATTTAGCTAAAAGGGCAGCAGACTCTGTAAGAAATGAAGAAATGAGATTTGTTCCAAAAAGATATGAAAAGCAATATTTTCATTGGTTAGATAATATACAAGATTGGTGCATTTCAAGACAGTTGTGGTGGGGTCATAGAATACCAGCATATTATTGTAAAGATTGTGGAGAAATAAATGTCTCAAAAACTAAACCTTCAGAATGTAAAAAATGTGGAAGTAACAATTTAATTCAAGATGAAGATACATTAGACACTTGGTTTAGTTCTGCATTGTGGCCATTTTCGACACTTGGATGGCCAAACACTGAAAATGAAGATTACAAAACATTTTATCCAACAAATGTACTAGTAACAGGTTTTGATATTATTACATTTTGGATATCAAGAATGATGACACAAGGATTAGAATTTACTAATATTCCACCATTTAAAGATGTTGTAATACATGGACTAGTAAGAGATTCACAAGGTAGAAAAATGTCAAAAACACTAGGAAATGGAGTAGACCCAATAGATGTAATTGAAAATTATGGTGCTGATAGCCTAAGGTTTGCAGTAATATCTGGTACTACGATGGGAAATGACATAAGGTACATGCCAGAAAAATTAGAGCAAGCATCAAACTTTGCAAATAAAATTTGGAATGCAGCAAAATTTATAACTATGAATTTAGCTGATGATGAAAAAATTATAGCATTTGGAAAAAATAATAAAGATGACTTAGGAAGATATAAAAAAGAAGCCTTAAGAGTGGAAGATAGATGGATTATAAATAAGTTAGATGATTTAATACAAGCTGTTACAGAAAGTATGGAAAAATATGATTTAGGAATAGCATTAGATAAAATATACAATTTTATATGGAATGAATTTTGTGATTGGTATATAGAAATAGCAAAACCAAGATTATATAGTAATGAAGAAAAAGAAAAAATACAAGTAAGTTTTGTATTAAACTATGTATTTGGAGATAGCTTAAAACTATTGCATCCATTTATGCCATTTGTTACATCAGAAATTTATGAAAAACTAGTAAATTATAGTGATAAAGAACTAATGGTATCAAGCTTTCCAAAAACAAAGAAAAGGGTAGAATATGATGTAGAGCATGATTTTATCGAAAGCATAAAAGAAATAATTATAGGAATACGTAATGTAAGAGCAAATATGAATGTACACCCATCTAAAAAAGCAAAATTAATATTTGTAACAAAAACATATAAAAAAGAAATAGAAGAATCAAAAGAATTTATAGAAAAACTAGGATTTGGAAATGAAATACAAATTAAAGAAGAGAAAACTGATATTCCACAAAATGCGATTTCTGTACAAAGTTATGGAATAGAAGTATTTATGCCATTTGAAGAATTAGTAGACATAAATGAAGAAGTGGCAAGGCTTGAAAAGGAAAAAGAAAAGTTAGAAAGTGAAGTAACAAGAGCAACTAAAATGTTATCAAATTCAGGTTTTGTAGAAAAAGCACCTGAGGCTAAAATTAAAGAAGAAAAAGAAAAACTAGCAAAATATAAAGAATTGCTAAAATTGACTTTAGAGAGAATTGAAAAATTAAAAGGATAATAAACAAATGAGGGGGGAATTTATGAATTTAGCAAATAAACTTACTGTTTTTAGGATAATACTCGTACCAATATTAGTAATAATCCCATTTTTTAATATTCAAGGAGAAATTTTAGATATTCCAATATCTATGTGGATAATGAATATAATATTTATTATAGCATCGATAACAGATAAACTAGATGGCTATATAGCACGTTCAAGAAATGAAATAACTACATTTGGAAAATTCTTAGACCCAATAGCGGATAAAATATTAGTACTTGCTGCAATGCTTATTTTAGTAGAAATGGCAAAACTACCAGCATGGATACCAATTATAGTATTATTTAGAGAATTTATAGTTTCAGGTTATAGACTAGTAGCAGTAGAAAAAGGTGGTGAGGTAATAGCAGCATCTATATGGGGAAAACTAAAAACAGTT
>CATKFT010000129.1 GCA_949747745.1 uncultured Clostridia bacterium | reverse complement strand
CTTATATCTCTCCTATTTCCTCTTCTATCACAGTATTCTTTATCTAATTCTAATCTATCAGCAAATTCTAATTCATTTCTTCCGTGCAACTTGCCATGGTCCTGTTATTCCAGGTTTCATTTGTATAATATAGTCATAATATTCTCCCATATCTTCCTTCTCTCTTGGTAAATATGGTCTTGGCCCTACCAAACTCATTTGACCTTTTATTACATTTATAAATTGTGGAAATTCATCTAAACTTGTAGCTCTTAAAACTTTTCCAATTTTAGTAATTCTTGGATCATTTTTTATTTTTTTGTGTTTTATGTATTCTCTTCCAATTTCTGTTTGTTCTTCTATATGTTTTTGTAGTATATCTTCTGCTCCTACCACCATAGTCCTAAATTTATACATATTAAATTCTTTACCGTTTTTTCCTATTCTTTTTTGTGTAAATAAAATTGGACCTTTGTCTTTATGAATAATGTTAGATATCGTAACAAAAATAGTTATTGGAATAAGTAATAAACATCCTGTTATTCCTGATATTAAGTCAATACCTCTTTTAATAACAGCACTAATGCCATTTCTTATTTTTACTTTTGTTAATTTATTATTTATATTAATTTCATTTTTAATTATCTCTTTATTCATTGTTGTAATATTATTCTCCAATACTGATAAATTACTCAAAACTTATTCGCCACCTTTACATTTCTTTTTCTCTATTATAATATCTATCAATTTTTTCATAAACAGATATATCAAAATTCCTGTAAATATTCCTATAGTGTCTATTAAAACATCTGTTATTTTTCCACTTCTTTCAGGAATAAACAATTGATGTATCTCATCAGTTATAGCATATATTATTCCAATACTTGCTCCATATAATATTGTTCTTTTGTCTTCTAATATATACCAATATACACAATTAGTTATAAATATTCCTCCAATAAGATATATTGTGTAATGTGCTAGTTTTCTTATTATGGGTTCTATAATTTTTATTATTTCTTGCTTTTGTTCTTCTTGCATTTCGTTTTTTATATCTATTATTTCTACTACTATTTTTGATACTTTTTTACTTGTATTACTTGAACCTGTTCCTTGTTGATGTGAAAAATAAAATACTATAATCATCCAAAGAATTACTAATATAGTAGATATTAGTTTTTTTATGTTCATTTTCTAATTCTCCTAAATATTATTATACATAATGCACTATATTTTTTCAAGTATTCTAATACTTTTTTATTATATTACAACATTTTATATAATACAAGTTTTTTCGCCAAATTGTAATGCTTTTGTAATAATTTAGTACAATATGTTTACGTAATTTTCTATATTTTCATTATTTCCACTTTTATATATAAAAAATCACAAAATTTACACCAATTTTGCGATTTTTTGTATATACTAACTGTTATTTTTTATATGTATCAAAAGATGAAATAAAAATATTTCATAACTATATACACTGAATAGGAATATAGTTATTTTTAGAATCTATTGGTACTATCTTATCTATAGTGCACACTATTCCTCCTTCTCCTATTTCTAATCCTAAATTTTCAAGTACATTAAAATTTTTAATCATTTCTTTATTAGGATTTCCAGTTTTTTTTATTTCAATAGGATATACTGTTCCATCTTTAATAATAAGCAAATCTATCTCTTTTCCTGTTGTATCTCTATAATAGTTTAAATATAATCTTGAATCCTTATTATCATTTACATATGATTTTACAATTTCCATTACAACATAATTTTCAAATATAGCTCCATTATATGCACTAATTTGTAATGTCTTTGCATCTGAATATCCTGCTAAATAGCATGCAAATCCTGTGTCTGTAAAATATAATTTAGGTCTTTTTATTATTTTCTTTATAAGATTATTATAATATGGTTGTAATAAATATACTATTCCAGATGTTTTTAATATTGATATCCATTTCTGTACTGTTTTTATATCTATATCCACATCTTTTGCTATATCATTATAATTTAGCTCCTGCGCAGTTCTTGCAGCAACTGCTGACATAAAAGTTAAAAACTTAATTTCATCTTTTATACTTATCATATCTCTTATATCTCTTTCAATATATGTTCTAAGATAAGAATTATAAAACTTTTCCGAAGATATCTCACTATTTTGATATATTTCTGGATATGAACCTTTTAGTATTCTTTCAAATAATTCATTTATATCCAATTTTGTATTATCTTCTTTCTTCCTACATTCTTCATATGTTGGTATAAAACTTTTTTGAGTATACCCTGTAATCTCTGCATTTGATAATCCATACATATCTATAATTCCAACTCTGCCAGCTAAAGATTCACTTACATTTTGCATCATAACAAACATTTGTGAGCCAGTTAAATAATACATTCCATACGAATTTGATTTATCTTCCATTCTCTTTTTATCTACACTAATTTTTATATATGGTAATAACTCAGTTGCATATTGTATTTCATCTATTATTAATGGAGTCCCATATTTTTCTATAAATGTTGCAGGATCTGTTTTTGCTAAAACTCTTTGTATTGGGTCATCTAGTGTTACATATTTTATATCCTGTTTTTTTTCTTTTATAATTTTTTCTAAAATGGTAGTTTTACCTACTTGTCGTGGTCCACATATTAATAGAACAGGAAATGCTTTTGAATTTGCTTGTATATCATCTTCTAATAATCTTTTTATATAATTGTTACTCATAGCTTTCTCCTTTTTTTGTTTTATTTGGATTACAACTCCATTTTAATCTTTTTTTTTTATTTTGTCAAGTTTATTATATGCAAATAGCAGAAATATATTATTCACATATTTCTGCTATCTATACATTATTTACTATATCCAGTTTTATTTACAATCTTTTTACTTATCTCTTTTACTTTATCACTTGGTTCATATCCAGTTTGTCCATATACTTTTTCATGTAATTCTTTTACATTAGATTCTAGCGTAATTGGTGGTCCATACCATACTCCTCCAATTGTTGCTCCTTTTGTATTATATGGCCAACCTGTAGAATCTGTTATTTTATAACCTACAAGCTGTGGTATAAGTGCAATTATTTCTCCTGAATTTATATTTGTATATACTACTGGAAGTAATTTATCTGCAAGTGAATTTAATTGAGATATACTCATTTTTTTAGCTTTATTTACTACTGCCATCATTACATCTCTCATTCTTTCTGTACGTTTATAATCTCCACCTGCTGTATAACGAATTCTTCCATATGCCAGTGCTTGAACACCATTTAAATTTTGTGTTCCGGTTTTTGTTACATGACTTGCATTATTTTTTGTAACTTTGTTTATTTCATCTATATATCCATTTATATATTTTAATTCTTCACTTGTTATATTAACACTAACTCCACCTACTGCATTTACTATATCAACAACTGATTCAAAATTTACTGTAACAAATTCTTTTATGTTTAAATCTAAGTTTGTATTTAATGTACTAATTGCAAGTGCTGCTCCACCATATGCATAAGCATGCGTTACTTTATCCAAATTTCTTCCTGTTATTTCTAGATATGTATCTCTATATACTGATGTTAGAGTTACTTCTTTAGTTTTTTCATTTATTGTTGCAAGTATTATACAATCACTTCTTGTTCCTTTTACTAGTTCATTGTTTCTGCTATCTACACCAAATATAGCTATTGTTCTATAACCATTTAGTTTTTCTTCTACACCTTCTGTTATTTCTATATCATCAGATGATATTTCTACGTAATTTAGTTTTCCTAGTTTGTCATTTACATACCAAAATCCTACTCCTACACCTATTCCTAATAAAATTACTAATATTATAACTATAATTAGCATTACCTTTCCAAATGTTTTTAATCCCTTTTTTCCTGTTTTATTCTCATTTAATTTCCCCATATATATTTCATCTCCTGTTTTTTACTTAGTTCACATCTTTTAGTGTGTAAATTTATAACATAGTCTAAATATAAATATTCCTTTTTTTAATTTACACATCAAACAAGACATATCCACATAATATTAAACCATAACTTTAATTTGATGTAAAAAATTTATTTTAAATATTAACAGTTTAATAATTTATATTATCTATTGTATCCCTTTTTTATTAATTAATCAATATATGATTTCAAAATTTCTATTTTTCCCTTAATAATATATTGTCCTAAATTTGCTGGAATTAGAAAACTATCTCCTTTATTTACCATATATTCCTTATTTTTAGTTTCTATTTTTCCGCTTCCTTCTAATACATTTATTGTATAAAATGTTTCCTTTTTTGAACAATCCTTATATTCATCCTTAATTGAAATCTTTTCTACCTTAAAGAATTCATTATCTACTATTTTTACATTTTCACCTTTCCTAGTATGATGTATGTATGATTTCGGAGACAAATCAATTACTTCAATTGCTTTATCTAAATGAAGTTGTCGTGGTTTTCCATCATTTCCAACTCTATCCCAATCATATACACGATATGTTAAATTACTATTTTGTTGTATTTCACAAATAAGAGTATCTCCAAGTATTGCATGAATTGTTCCTGATGGAATATAAATTGCATCTCCTTTTTTTATATCTACATATTTAAGGTTATCTTTTATATTGCCACTTTTTATAATATCCTCAATTTGGTCTTGTTTTATATTTTCTTTCATACCACATATAATTTGTGCATTTTCTTTACAATCAATAACATACCACATCTCAGTTTTCCCTATATCATTTTCATATTTTTTTGCATAATCGTTATTTGGATGTACTTGTACAGATAAATTTGAATTTGCATCAATATATTTTATTAATAATGGAAATTTGTCCATTTCTTCAGTTCTAGTTCCAAATACTTCTTTTCTTATTTCTTTATTATCAAATAGTTCTTTTAATGTAAGTCCTTTCATATCTTCATTTAAAATTTCACTTAATCCCGCTTCATTTGCAGATATTTCCCAGCTTTCTGCAACAATTGGCATTTGGACCTTTTTATTAAAATATTCTTTTATTCTTGTTCCTCCCCATATATAATCTTTATATATGGGTTCGAAAAATAATATATCCATAAAAATCAGTTTCCTTTCCATTAATATAAATATACAATTAATTTCAAATCTCCTTACATTTTTTCTGGCATGTCTATTCCTAATAACTTTGCTCCATTTTTTAAAACAATACCTGTTGCATATGCTAAATATATACGTGCATCTTGTAATACTTTATCTTCTACTATTATTTTATTTTCATTATAGAAACTACTAAATGCTTTTGCAATGTCTATTAAATATCTTGCTAATATTGATGGTTCATTTTTTAATGTTACTTGTTCTAGTATATTTGTAAATGAATATATTAGTTTTAATATATTTTGCTCTTCTTTTCCTAGAACTTTACCATAATCTATATTTTTTAACTTAGGCACTTCTTCTACTTTTTTTAGTATGCTATTTATACGTACATATGTGTATTGTATGTATGGCCCTGTTTCCCCACTAAAATTTAACATTGTGTCCCAATCAAATATTTCATCTTTTATTCTTGCACTTGATAAATCATTAAATATTACTGCTCCAATTCCTACTTTTTTTGCTATGTCTTGCTTTTCTTCTTCTGTAAATCCTGGATTTTTTTCTTCTATTATATCTCTTACTTTAGATATTGCCTCATTTAATAGTTCTTCTAGTTTAATAACATTTCCCTCTCTTGTAGACATTTTCCCTGTTGGCAATAATACCATACCAAATGCAACATGCTCTAATCCTTTTATATATTTTTCATCTAATCCCATAAGTTTTGCCACTTCAAATATTTGTTTAAAGTGTAGCACTTGTTCATATGATGTTACATATAATGCTTTATCAAAATCATATGTTCTTGCCCTATATAATATTGCTGCTAAATCCCTTGTTGCATATGTTGTTGAACCATTCGATTTTTCTATTATACATGGTGTATTTATTCCCTTATCTTCTAAATCAATTATTCTTGCTCCTCGTGACTCTATAAGTTTTCCTGTATTTTCTAAAATTTCTATCACTTCTGGCATTTTATCTGAATAAAATGCTTCTCCATTCCATGAATCAAACTTGCTTCCTAATAAATCATATACTTTTTTAAACTCTTGCAAACTTAAATTTCTAAATTTTTCCCATACTTCTTTGCAATATTTGTCCTCCTCTTCTAACTTTTTAAAATTTTCTCTACAATTTTCTAATACTTTTTCATCTTGTTTGCAAGCTTCATTTATTCTTATATATATTTTTGTTAATTCCTCAATTGGGCTTTTTTCTATATTGTATTCCTCTCCCCATAGTTTATAACCCTCTATTAGTTTGCCAAACTGTGTACCATAATCTCCTAAATGATTTACTCCTGTTACATCATATCCTAAATATTTATATATGTTATATAAAGCTCCTCCTATAACAGTTGAGCGTAAATGTCCTATATGGAAAGGTTTTGCAATATTGGGTGAAGAATAATCTATTACTATTTTCTTACTATTTCCTAAATTAGATTTTCCGTAATCTTCTTTTTTATTGTCTATTTCCTCTAAAGTAGTTTTTGCTAGATTAATTTTTGAAATAGTAAAATTCAAATACCCTCCTACAATATCAATTTTTTCTATGTCAGTTCCTGTAATATCTAACTTTTTATTTATTTCTTCTGCAATAACATTAGGAGCTTTTTTTAATTCCTTAGCTAATCTAAAGCATGGAAACGCATAATCTCCCATATTAACATCTTTTGGTACCTCTATAAATGCTTTTAATTGCTCTTTATCAATATTTATTACATCACTTATTATACTTGCTATCTCTTTTTTAAAATCTTTCATTTACTTTCATCCTTTATCTTATTTTTTATTATAATTTACATTATACCAAAAAGAATACAAAAACTAAAGTGTTTTTGTACTCTTTTTTAATTTAAAGGTAAATATTCAAAGCTTTTTAATATTTCTTATTTATATATATATTCCTAAATAAGAAACCACTAATGATACAACATAATAAATAGCATATATTGTAACAAATTTTTTAATAAATTTTGAATTTTGTTCCTCTCCACATAATGCCTTTGTAGAAAAATATACAAGTATTATGCTAATTACAGAACAAAAGCTTGCAAATCTGCTTGTTAGTGGTGATGCTTGATTACTTATTAATGTAAGTAAACTTACAACAGATGCAAATACTACTGGTATTTTTGCAACTGCTATGGATGTCATTGTTGTAACTATAGATTTCTTATTTTCCTTGTTCATAACATATACTATTACTGATAATGAAAGTACACTAACAATTGGTGCAATTGTATATTTTATAATCCTTAATAGACTTTTTACAGCTATACTTCCATTCCAATATCTATTAATTCCAAGTGAAAAAATTTGGTCTATAAATTCTGCTATAACCCATATACTAACAAATATTATAGCTATTTTTAATGTTTTATTTTTACTGTCATCTGCAATGTTTTTAATTGTTCCAAATGGATCCTTAAACATTGATGAAATAAATCCTGTTGCTTCTTTTGCATCATTTTTAATATCTACAGTTTTAATAGTTTCTTTTACTTGGTTAACTGCATCTTTAGTTTCCTTTTTTATCTCTTCTGTGTTAACTACTTGTTCTTGATTTTTGTTTTCTTCCATATTTCAGTCCCCTTTTATTTTTATATTTTATTATATGTTTATAATAGACCAAATATTATAAGATTTTAGTTTCCTAAAGATATTCCAAGACTTCTTGCAGTTTTTATTAAATCATCGTCCATTTTAATTTTTCTTATATTACTTTCCT
>CATKFT010000128.1 GCA_949747745.1 uncultured Clostridia bacterium | reverse complement strand
TAAATATATCTAAAGATTTTTTTAAACCTCACTTTGAGTGTACTTTATGTGATGATACTGGATATATTAAGGATGGATATTCTTTTAATTTGTGCAGCTGTATTAAACAAAAGTTATTTGATATAGAATATAATAAAACTAATATTAGTAATCTAGCAAGAGATAATTTTTCTAATTTTAATGTTGATTTATATTCTAATAAGGTTAATGAAGATTTATATTCTTCTAATTTGTCGCCTCAAGATAATATAAAAAATATAAAAGAAATTGCTTTATCTTTTATTAATAATTTCGATAACATAAATGAAAAAAATTTACTTTTTATTGGTAATACTGGTCTTGGTAAGACTTTTTTATCAAATTGCATTGCAAATGAATTGCTAAAAAAAGGAAAAACTATTCTTTATCAAACTGCCCCTGTTATGCTTGACACTATTATCGATTATAGATTCAATAAAAATGATAATTTAAATATTTACCAAAATATTTTAGATGTAGATTTATTAATTATCGATGACCTCGGAACTGAGTACATGAATAGTATGAAATTTGCCGAATTGTTTAATGTTATTAATACTAGGTTATTAAATCAAAATAATCATATAACTAAAACTATTATTTCTACTAATCTTAACTTAAAAGATTTAAGTCAAAAATATGATGAAAGAATTTTTTCAAGATTTGTAGGCTATTATAATATTTGTAGATTTTTTGGTGATGATATTCGTTTTAAAAAATAAGTTTTCCACAAGATTTTGTTTCTTGTGGAACTTTTATTCACTTTTTATTATGATTTGTGGAAAACAAATCAGTAGATGTTAATATTTTTTTGCAATATTAACACCTACTGATTTTATCTTTCTTCTCTTCTACTCTCTTCTTTTATTGTTATTAATGTTTCTCCCTTATTTCTTTTAGAGTACATTCTATTTAAATATTGTTCTACATACTTTTTATCCAATCCAATCATTAAATTACTATATTTATGCTTAAATCTTTCAATTTCTATTACTATTTCACTTTTAGATTTATTGGTTTGTTTTAATAATGATACTAATGGATATAAGGCATTTTCTATTTCAATATTTAATCGTTTTATATTTGAAACTTCATTATTCATCGTTTTCTCCATCTTTAGAAATGGTTTCTATACTTACTACACTTGCTCCATCATTTGTTCTCATTAGTGTTACCCCTTGTGTTGATCTTCCAAGTACACTTATTTCTTTTACAGATAATCTTATTATTGTTCCTTGGTCTGTTATTAGCATAACATCTTCATCTTCAGTTGCTATTCTAATTCCTACTAATTTTCCTGTTTTTGGTGTTATTTTATATGTTATTACTCCTTTTCCGCCTCTTGTTTGTACTCTATATTCATCTAATTCTGTTCTTTTTCCAAATCCATTTTCTGTTATTGCAAGAAGTGTTGCTTTTGAACCTCCTATTATTGATTCCATTCCTATTACATAATCGTCTTTATCTAATCTTATTCCTATAACTCCTTGTGCTACTCTTCCTATTGGTCTTACATCTTTTTCATCAAATGTTATGCATATTCCTTCCCTTGTTACTAATACTACATTGTCTTCTCCATCTGTAAGTCTTACTCCTATTAGTTCGTCATCTTCTTTTAATGTAATTCCTTGTAATCCTGTTTTTCTAGTAGTATTGTATTCAGATAATGCTGTTTTCTTTATTAGTCCATTTCTTGTTGCCATTAATAAAAATTTTCCCTCTGCAAAATTTTGTATTGGTATAACTGCTGATATTTTTTCTCCTGCATCTAAGCTTAATAGATTTACTATTGCTGTTCCTTTTGCTGTTCTTCCTGCTTCTGGTATTTCATATCCTTTTAATTTGTATAATTTTCCTTTATTACTAAAGAATAATATTGTGTCATGTGTTGATGCTGTAAATATTTGTTTTACAAAGTCCTCTTCTCTTGTTGCTATTCCTGTAATTCCTTTTCCACCTCTTCTTTGGCTCTTATATGTATCTACTGGCATTCTTTTTATATATCCAAAGTGTGTAAGTGCAATTACTGTTTGTTCTTCTTTTATTAGATCTTCAATTTCAAGATCTCCCTCTGCTGCAACAATTTTAGTTTTTCTTTCATCACC
>CATKFT010000127.1 GCA_949747745.1 uncultured Clostridia bacterium | reverse complement strand
TGAAGCAGATAAGTATTTAAAAGAGTTTGGCATACAATATGTTATAACTGAATCTCATGGAATTTTATATGCTAACCCAACACCTGTTTATGGAACTTATGCCCCAATAATTTCTTCTTCTGATATTGTAGCATTTGGCCGTGATATTGAATCTTCAAGACAAGTATGGAGTTCTATAAATGGTTACCCTGGAGATTATAATTATCGTGAATTTTATCGTGATATTGGTTATGATACTGATTACGATTATATAAAACCATATATAGCACATGATGGAGTTCGTGTTCATACTGGAATTAAATATTATAGAATTACAGGAGATACTGATGATAAAGACTACTATAATCCTAGATGGGCAATGGATTCTGTTGAAAAACAAGCTGGGCATTTTTTCGATTCAAGACAAGCTCAAATAACTCATCTTGCAGAACATATGCATATTCCCCCTATTATTCTTTGTCCATATGATGCTGAACTTTATGGACATTGGTGGTATGAAGGACCAGATTGGTTATATGTTTTGTTTAAGAAAATTTATTATGATAAATGTAACTTTAAGCTAATTACTCCTGGAGAATATATCGATAAATATCCAGAAATTCAAGTTGCTACACCTTGTAGATCAAGTTGGGGAGCAAATGGATATAGTGAAGTATGGCTAAATCAAACAAATGATTATGTACATAGGCATTTACATGTTGCAGGTGATAGGATGGTAGAATTATGCCATTTATTTCCTAATGAAAAAAGTAAAATTAAAAAACTTGCCTTAAATCAATGTGCAAGAGAATTGCTACTTGCACAAAGTAGTGATTGGTTATTTATTATAACAAATGGTACAATGGTAGATTATGCAAAAAAGAGAATAAAAGACCATATAGGAAGATTTACAAGATTGTATTATATGTTAAAAGAAGATAACATCGATGAAGAATTTTTGAAAGATATTTCAAAAAAAGATTTAATTTTTCCTGATATTGATTATATGATATATTATTAAGCAAAAAACAATTTTTTACTTATTAGCTCTTTTCATACTTTAAACAAGTTTCCAAAATAATATATATTGCATAAAATAATGTATATCTAAAAAATTTTGGTAGATACTATTTTTAAAGCGTGAAAGGAGATTTTTTAATATGAAATCTATATGCATTAAGAGTAATAATAAATATATTATAGATTATCTACTAAAAGATTTTTCTAATATAGAATTAGACTCTATCTATTTATCTAACAATAGTTTTAAAATTTATGATAATGTTATTATTCATTATTCAGGTAATAATATGAATACTTTTTATAATATATTATGTGATATACTCACAAGATGTATATTATTTTTCTTTGAAAGGAAAATTACAAAAAATATCCTTTCTTATAACTATTTTTACTTTAATGACTTAGAATTAAAGCAAATATTAGATAGTACCATAGATTTAATTAATTTAGATGTTGGAATTTATGAAGAAAAATATAATGAAATATATAAAGCTCTATATAACTATTTACTAGAGCATCATTCTATTGTTTTAAATGGTTTTGTGAATTTTAGATTAAAGAAATACAGAGAAATTTTAGATTATAATGTAGACCTATGTGTAAACAATTTTTTAATAGAAAAAGAATACTATGAATTTATAAATATATTACATCTATATGTAAATTCTAAAGAAAGCATGATAGATACACTACATCTTGTTTACTTAAACAAAGAATCTATATTATTAGACATGAAAAAAAATATCGTCTCAACAAAAGATCATATATTTGATGCAAAATATCTTTCAGATATCTCTTTTTCTTCTAATGACTATTGCTTAAATACACTTCTTAATTTATTACCACAAAATTTAAATATTCATTTAGTAGATAATTTTGAAGATGAGTTTATTACTACTCTTAAACTCATTTTTGAAAATAGGGTCAGAATATGTACCGATTGTGATATATGTAGGGTTTATAGATTTACAAATAATGTTATTTCAAAACCTACTTAAAGCTAATAGTAAATTAAAATGCACTTGTTATTAATTTTATTCAATAATTAGTGCATTTCATTTTTCATCATACATATCAAAATTTTCCCAAAAAACAGTTTACTCTATACAAATTATGATATATAATATTGTCAAATGGAGGTTTTTTTATGGAAGAAGACAAAAAATTAGTTACTATTCTTGTTCCTGCTTATAATGAACAAGAAGTTTTAGAATTATTGTATGATAGATTACAAAAGATAATGGATGAACAATCAAAATATAATTTTGAAATTTTATTTGTTAATGATGGTAGTAAAGATGATACTTTGAAAATTATTCAAAATTTAAGAAAAAATGATAATAGAATATGTTATTTAAATTTATCTAGAAACTTTGGAAAAGAAACTGCTATGATTGCTGGACTTGATTATTCTAAAGGCGATTGTGTCGTTATAATTGATGCTGATCTTCAAGACCCACCAGAACTTATTCCCCAAATGCTTAAATACTGGGAAGATGGTTATGATGACGTTTATGCAAAAAGAAAATCTAGAAAAGGTGAAACTTTTATGAAAAAGTTCACTTCAAAAATGTATTATAAAACCCTTCAAAGCGTTACAAATATAGAAATTCAAAAAGATACTGGCGATTTTAGATTACTTGATAGACGTTGTGTAGAAGCCTTAAAACAAATTCGTGAATCTGAACGTTATACAAAAGGCTTATTTAGCTTTATTGGTTATAATAAAAAAGAAATTTTATATGATAGAGACCCTCGTGCAGCAGGCACTACAAAATGGAATTATGGAAAGCTTATAAACCTTTCAATAGATGGGCTAACTTCTTTTACTACCGCCCCTCTTAGATGGTCTGCCATTTTAGGAATACTAGTTTCTCTTGCAGGTTTTATTTATATGATGGTTATAATATTTAAAACTATTCTTTATGGTGTTGATGTTCCAGGTTATTCTTCTACTATGGTAGTAATCTTATTTTTGGGAGGAATCCAGCTTATATTTCTGGGTGTTATTGGCGAATATCTTGGACGAGCATTTTATGAAACTAAAGGACGACCTCTTTATTTTGTTGATAGATATAATGATGAAAAAGAAACTAATATACACTAAAGATTGGAATTGATTTATATGTCAAATTTTATTTTAAAAATAATTGCTGTAATTACTATGTTTATAGACCATTTAGGCTATACAATTTATGGTAAGTTTTCTTATTTTAATTATATAGGAAGGCTCGCTTTTCCTATTTTTGCTTTTGGAATTAGTGAAGGTTATATTCATACTAAAAGCAAAAAGGACTATTTAATGAGATTATTCATATTTGCTATAATATCACAAGTTCCTTTTATGCTTTTTAGATCTATGTTTACTAATGGTTTTGCTTTAAATATATTTTTCACATTATTAATAGGCCTTATTGCAATAATTGGATATGAACAATGTAAAAATAAGTATATAGGAATTTTACTTGTAGCATGCCTTGGTTTAACAGCTGATGCCTTTAAAATGGATTATGGATACTTTGGAGTATTTATGATTTTCATTTTTCATATATTTAAAGAGAAAAAGTTACTTATGAATTTATCTTTTATAGGACTTTGTTTATTAAAATACTTTCCTTTATATATACGTAACAATTTTTATTATGCTTATATATTATTGTTTGTATTTACCATTTTAACTTTAATATTTATTAATTTGTATAATGGTAAAAAAGGAAAAGAAATGAAATACTTTTTATATGGATTTTACCCAGCTCACTTAATAATTTTATATGTATTTAATTTGTTGTGCATATAAATTAAATACATATTTAAAATACATACATATCAACATTATGCAATTCTTACATCATAGTGGACATCTAAATATTTTTTACAAAAGACCCTACAAGTTATGTATGGTCTTTTGTAGTATAATCTTCTATTTATTTCTTTCTTTTCTATCTAACTATATAGGAAAGAATTGTACTTACTACTCTTCTATTCTTGTACAGCAAAATTAATTCCTCTTGCTACTATATCTTTCATATTTTCTATTAAATCATCAATTTCTTTTGGTGTTACTATAAAGTTATAATCTTCTGGTACAAGTACTTCTTTTATCATCTCATACTTATCTTCTTCTTTCAATTCATTTAAAAACTCATTTGATTTTGCATCTTCTTGTAATTTTTTTATAAATAAATCCAAGCTATCCGCTGCAATAGTTGCCGCTTCTACTACTGTTGGAATTCCAAGTGCAATTACAGGAATCCCTAATGTATCTATGCTTAAATCCTTTCTAGTATTTCCTACACCCGCACCAGGTGTAATCCCAGTATCTGAAAGCTGGATTGTACTACTAATTCTTTCAATGCTTCTTGAAGCCAATGCATCTATTACAATTAATAATTTAGGTTTAATATTTTCTACAATTCCTTTAATAATTTCTAATGTTTCAATTCCAGTAGTTCCAAGAACTCCTGGTGAAATTGCACTAACCTCTCTTGTATTTTCAGGTAACACTTGTGGCATATAGTTTATAATATGTCTTGTTATATCTATTTCATTAATTACTTTTGGTCCTAAAGAATCTGGCGTAACATACAAATTACCAAGCCCAACTACTAAAATTTCATCTTTACTTGCAACATGCTTATTAACTAATTTTCGTAGTTCATTTGATAATACATTTGCAGCTACTCCGTATATCTTCATCTGTTGCAAGTTTTAATTTTTGAATATCGATTGTAATATAATCACCTATAGGTTTTCCAATAGCTTTTGCACCATTTTCATTTACAACCTTTACCCTTACAGTTTTAATACTTTCTCCATTTTGCTCCTCTTCTGTTTCAATTCCTTCAACCTCATTATCTAATTTATTTGCTTTTTTATACAAGTCTCGTCTTTCTAACGCTAAATCTGTTCTAAAATTTATTTCATTAAACATAAAAAAACACTCCTTTTCTTTATTGTTTGAAAAAGAAGTATTTTTTATACATAATTATATATTTTTTAACAATAGAATTTAATTTCTTCATTTGTAATTTCTATACCAAATTTATTATAATCTATTTTGAACAATATCTACAAAGAATTGCTTCTAATCCTATATTAATATCTATTTTTCCAACTTTGTAGTTTGAATCTAGCTCTATTAATTCATTTAATATTTGTTTTAGTTCTTGCTCTTCAAAATAGTTTGCTTGTGTTTTGTACTTTCCTATTAAAAAACTTAAATTTGATTTTAATCCTAAACTTTCTCCGTATATCTCTTCCTTGCTTTATTGCTAGTTTTGTTAAATATAATTTTTTAAAATGATTATATAGTGTAATTAATATTTTTTGTATTGGTTCTTTTTCATAAAGTAAATTATTTAGTACTATTATTGCAGTCTTTGTATCTTTTCTTCCTAAACTATCTGTTAAATCAAATATTACACTCTCTAGCTTTTTTATTGCAAGTATATCAATTGTCTCTTTTGTTATTTCTCCATTAGTTCCTACATATTCTATTTGTTTCCTAATTTCATTTATTAAATCTTGTAAATTTATTCCTACACATTCTACAAAATATTTTAGATTTGTATCACTTATACTTACTTCATATGCTTTACATATTGCTTTTAGCCTTGCTAGTATATTGGGTATTTTTTGATATTCAAAATTGCAAATAACTGCATTTTGTTCTTCTAATGTTGATAATAATTTCGTTTTATCCACTGTTTCTTCTATGAATACTAATATAATTGTATCACTTACTTCTTCTACATTCTCTTTTAAATATTCTATTAATTTATCTCTATAATTTGCAAAATCTGCTCCCTTTTTCTTTATCTCACGCTTAAATATTCCTGTATTTTTAACTATAATTAATTTCTTTTCATAGCCAAATGCTGGTGTTTGTAGTTCTTGTATCAGTTTATTTATATTGGTTTCATCTATTTCAATATAGTTTATACCTTTTGTTACTTCTCCAAATAGATTTCTTATTTTTTTTACTGTACTTTCTAATAAAAAATTTTCTTCCCCATATAATAAATATACACTATCTAAATGATTATTCTTTATTCTCTTTTCTAGTTCTTCAACTGTCATTTTATTTCCTCTATTCTTACAACACTTATTTATATAGTTTGTCATATCTATAATAAACTTTAAGTCATTATACTATTTTTCAAAAATGATTCTTGCAATCTCGGCTACACTCCAACACTGTGCCATTGTTCCTTTTGGCATATATGGTGTTTTTGAATCATATAATTCTGATATACTTCCTACTATTCCATCTTCATAAAATGCTTTTATAAATGTTTTTTGTACCAATAACACAAACTCTGTATATTTTTCTTGTAATTCTTTCTTTTTTTCTTTATCCTTTGTAGCCTTAATTATATTTTTATATGCATCATAGTATATTCCAAGTAGCCATGGCCATGTAATTCCTTGATGATAACTCATATCTCTTTTAAATGGATCTCCTTCATATATTTCAACATAGTTCTCTTCACCTTTAGCTAAAGTTTTCAATCCATATTTATTAAGTAATTTTTTAGTTACTGTAGTAAATACTTCTTCTGCAATATTAGATGCTGGGTCTAATACTTGGTATGTTAAAGATAAACTAAAAACTTGATTTGGACGAATTTTATCATCTCCTATAACATCATATAAGCATTTTTTCTTCACATTATAGAATTTTTCATTAAATGCCTTTTTAGTCTTTGTTGCAAGAGTTCCATATTTTTTAGCTTCTTCTTTTTTACCAAATTCTTTTGTAAGTTCTTCCATTATTTTTAAAGCATTATACCATAAACTATTTATTTCAACGGCTTTTCCGTTTCTTGGAGTTACCGAAAAATCACCATATTTTGCATCCATCCAAGTATTTTGTGTTTTAGTAGTTCCGTGACACTATTAAGTTGTCTGTATCTAAATATATATTATTATCATCTAAATCTATACCATTTATATAAGAATCAATTATATTTTTTAATATATCATATAAATTTTCCTTTACAAATTCATA
This sequence comes from uncultured Clostridia bacterium, assembly GCA_949747745.1. The sequence goes on along the minus strand of CATKFT010000127.1, from coordinate 6,500 downwards.
ATCATTTGTATATTCTACATATTTCTTAATTTGCTCAAATAATAAAAGTGATGCATCTACACTATTATATAATGGTCTATTGTCAAAGCCTGAATATCCATTTGGAACTAATCCAAATTTAATATTCTTTGTAAATGTTAGTAATACTTCTTTTGCTATATCAAATCTTCTTGGAATTAATACTGTTCCCTCAAAAGAAATAAGTGCATCTCTTCCCCAATCTAAAAACCAATGATACCCTGCAATTAATGTATGTAACCCAAAAGCTTGTCTATACACTACAAAATTATCTGTTGCTATTATATAGTCTCTTATTAATTCTTGATATTTTTTATCTTGATTTTTAGGTTTTATATCTAATAATTTTGATTCTTTTACAAGTTTAGCTATTCTTTGTTTTTCATTATCTATTACTGTATTTATATTAGTTTCTTCAATATTTTCTTCTAATGAACAAACTATTAATATTTCCTTTTCTTCTTTTGGCTCTAGCTCAATTTCATATCTTCCACAAACAGCATGGTTTTCTTCTGGAAAAAAGCCTCTTTTTTCTTCTTCTATATAAAACATATTTCTGAAATGATCATTCTTATGTTCTATATAATTTCCTGAATTTGAATATATATATATAGGTGTTTGACTATTTCCATCTACAACAACTTTTATCTTCTTTCCCTTTACTTCTTGTCTTAAATTATATTCATGTTCTGTATTCATTTGGTGAAAATCTCTAAAATTTATTATTGGTGCTAATGTTAATTTCGCATGCTTTTTTCCATTTCTTATTTTGTATAATACACACACTGTATTTTCTTTTTGTTTCATACAAATAGATTTATTTATTAATATATCTTCTACTTTATAAAAAAATGTTGGTATATATTCTTTTTCAAATGCTTCTTGGTATTTATATCCGTTTAGAAATATAATTTTTACTCATATTTGTATAAAGGTCATGCTTTTTTCCATCTATTTCTATACTTTCATCTATTTTTGATAATACTAAAAATCTTCTTGCTGGAGGAGTAAGTGGTGCTATAAGTAAACCATGATATTTTCTTGTATTGCATCCAATAATGCTAGATGAGGCATATCCTCCTATTCCATTTGTTATTAACCATTCTCTTTTTAGTCCTTCTTCTAAATTCATATGTTTTTTACTATATTTCATTTGTACTCCTCCTAATATTTCCTACAATTCATAGTTTGATTTTTATAGCCCACATTTGTACTTTACACAACAGTTTCTTAAATAAAGAACTTTTTTTAAAACTATTGTTTCTTTTAAGATTTACTTTAAATAAAACATTTTCTCTTTGTTTATTATTTGTTTTCTTCTTGCATTTCTTTTTCTATTTCTTTTCTTAAGTTATCTAACCTTTTATCTTCACTTGTTTTTATTGATTCTATTCTTTCTTTATATTTCTCATTAAATTTACTTGTTCTTTTTTCTACCTTTGTATTACCTTTTTTATTATTTTCTTTTAATTTAAAAATTGGTGATACATTTTTTCTCTTTTTCTTTTCTTGTTTTAATCTTGAATTTAACATTACATATTGTGGGTCACTTTGTCTATCCTTAAATTTTAAATCGTCACATATTATTTGCACTATCGCCTCTGCTACTGCTTTTGGGTTATGTCTTATATTATCATCTATAATGGTTGATAAATTTCTTTGAAGTAATTTAATACCTTTTTCTTTGCATTTTTGTATATCTTGTTCTACTAAATCTTGACCCTCTTTGTTGTATTTTCTTACATATTCAGGTACTACTTCTCCTGTATCATATATACAATAATCAACAATTCCCTCTCCTGTATGGTCTATAATTGCTTGTAAATGATCTGATATTGCATAATTATCAGTTTGACCAGGTTCTGTCATTATATTATTTACATATATTTTTATTGCTTTTGATTCTTTTATTGTTCTTGATACATTTTTAATAAGTAAATTTGGTATAACATTTGTATATAGACTTCCTGGACCTATTATAATTGCATCTGCATTTTTTATAGCCTCTAAAACTCCTGGCGCTGGTATACAATTTGATGGTTTTATATATATTCTATTTATTTTCGTCACTTTATCAAATACTATCTCAGGTATTTTTTCTTTTTCTTCTACTACCATTCCATTTTCTAGTTCTGCACATATGCTTATTTCATCTAATGTTACAGGTAGGACTCTTCCTGTAATGTTTAATATATATTTACTTTTTTCAATAGCCTCTAATGTATTACCATATAATTTTTGTATTGAGTGTAAATATATATCTCCAAATGTTAAACCTGAAAGTACTCCTTGGTCTAGTTTTAAGTCTAGCATTTCTTGCATTGCATTTTCATTATATGATAATGATATTATAGATTCTTTTATATCATCTAATGGAAGTAGTTCTAGTTGTTTTCTTGATTGAGTTGGAAGTTTTCCATAGTCTGAAACTGTTACTATTGCTGTAATATTGCTTGTATAATTTTTTAGTCCTTTTAATACTGTATTTAATCCGCTTCCTCCACCTATTACTACTATGTTTGGTCCTTTGTTATATACTTTTTTGTTAAATATTAATGAATTCACATTTATATCTTTATTTCCCTTTTGTAAACGCATATCACTTGCTTCTATTAATAATTCCATTGTCCTTTTTAGTGCAAATACCATACCTAGTATTGTTAGAGTAAAACCTATTACAAATAATAGAACTATTTTTCCAATTTCTAAAAATGACATTTCTTTTGCAATTAGTATTGATGCTACTCCATATCCTACTAATATAATTCCTACAAGTATTATTAACATCCACCTTTTCATTTTTGTACTTCCTTTAAACCATGAAAAAAATCCCTTCATTATTTTTTATCTTCCTTTCTCTTTTTTGTTATTTCTTTTGCCATCCGCTTTCATAAAGTAATATATTTCTATTTTTTCATTTATATATTTTTATTTTTGGTTTTATTATTTTACTCTCCAATCACTTTTATTTCTAGTTCAATTGTTTTATTAAATTTTTCTTGTACTTTTTTTATTGTGTAGTTTATTAGGTCTTCTACATCTTTTGATGTTGCATTTCCTGTATTTATTATAAATCCTGCATGTATATTAGATATTTGTGCTCCACCTATTTTATAACCTTTTAATCCGCACTCATCTATTAGTTTTGCTGTTATGTAGTCTTCTCCTCTTTTAAATGTACTTCCTGCACTTGGACTTGTTATTGGTTGTTTTTCTTTTCTATATTCTGCATATTCTTTTATCTTTGCTTCTATTTCCTCTTTGTTTCCATATGGTAGCTCTATTGTTGTTTCTAAAATAATCCATTTTTCTTTTGAAAATATGCTGTTTCTATAAGAAAATTTTTGCTGTTTGTTTGTTATAGTATTTATTTTTCCTTGATAATCCATGTATGTTGTACTTACTACTATATTTTTCATCTCTTTTCCATGAGCCCCTGCATTCATAAATACTGCTCCTCCAATTGTACCTGGTATTCCGTGATGCAAATTCAAAACCTTGTATTCCTTGCTTTTGTAAATCATATGCTAATTTTGAAAGTTTTACTCCTGAGCCTACTTTTATTGTTGCTATATTTTCTTTTTTAGTTATATTATAGGTTTTTATATCTATTTTAAGTACTATTCCTCTTATTCCTTTATCTTTAACTAAAATGTTAGTTCCATTTCCTATTAAATATAGTGATATATTATTTTTATTTACAACTTCTAATACTCTCTTTATGTCTTCTATGTTTTTTGCTTTAACTAATATATCTGCATTTCCTCCAATTTTAAATGAAGTATGTTTTTTCATACTTTCATTTCTTAATACTTTTGAACTCCCTATTTTTTGTAATAACTCTTCATATATGCTTTCTATATCCATCTATTCTCCTTTATTTTTGTATAAACAATTTCTATTTGCCACTGTTTATAATATTACAAAAATACCAATTTCATATATATCTTAAAAATTATTTGCTATTGCATATAATGGCTTATTTCTACTTGTTTTCTTTACAGTAATATTCATTACTTCTCCTGATATATAATTAATAATATATTCATTAGACACCTCTTGTATTCCCATTGCTGTTAAAGATGCTTTATCTAACCTATAGTAGTCTTTATCCTTATATGTATCTGGAATATTTGTAAGAGTTACTCCCATCTCAGAAGCAGCACTACTTGCCTCTTCCTTAGTTATTTTATTTCCTACTAAATACACTTTATCTTTTGTTGTTTTATATTTTATATATTGTTCAAGTACTGCATGTTGCACCATTTCTAATTCACTAGTTAATTTAGAATCATTTACAGTTTTCATCTGCCCTGTTCCTATTGTAATGCTAACACCTGCTAATATAAACAATAATATTACAGTAATCATAAGTGATACAAGAGTTATAGCTTTTTCCTGTTTAAAAATATTCATCATATTCTTCTCCTTTTTCATTTGCAAAATCATATTTAAATCTTATCATTTTTTTATAATTTTTACAACAAAAAATGAGAGTTTTTTTATAAAACCCTCTCTCAAATTATATTTATTACATTTTATAAACTATATAATAAATTGGTAGAATATATTATTTGCATAATCTCTTGATTGTACTTTACTTGAAAGCTTTTCTCCTTGTTTTAGAGTTATCTCAAAAATCCACTTATAATTTCTTCCTCTGCTTCTTTTTCAGTTAACCCCAATGTCATTAGCTTCATCAATTGCTCTCCTGCAATTTTTCCTATTGCAGCTTCGTGTATCAAGTTTGCTTCTACATTATTTGCATCTATTTCTGGTATTGCAACTACTTTTCCTTCATCTTTTATTATAGCATCACATTCTACATGTGCATAACATTTTGTATTCCCTAATACTTTTGAAATAAATTCCTGCTTTGAATATTCTGTTGCTACACTTCTTGATGTTACATGTGTACTTGAATTTTTTCCATTTAGCTCTACATAAAATTCTGTTTTTGCATATTGGTTTCCATGTGTCATTATTTTTTCTTGTATTGTTAAATTTGTATTACTTTCAAGCTTTGCCTTAGTTTCTCTTATTGTAGAATCTACTCCTTTTACTTGAATAGTTTCCATTTCCATTGTAGCACCATCTTTTAGTTCTACTTCTGTTACTGGGTTTAATATTCTTTTTCCATTTCCTGTTCCTTCTCCATAGTGCTTCTCTATATATTTTACTTTTGCTCCTTCTTCTAAAAAGAACCTATGTATTCCATTATGGGTTGAATCTTCATGATGGCTATTATGTATTCCACATCCTGCTATTATTACTACATTTGCATTTTTTCCTATAAAAAAGTCATTATATACTACATCTTTTATACCACTTTTTGTTATAATTACAGGTATATGTACAAATTCAAATTTTGTGTTTTCTTTAACTATTATATCTATTCCAGATTTATCCTCTTTTGTTATAATATTTATATTATCTGTTATTTTTCTTTCTATTCCTTCTCCGTTTTTGCGAATATTATATGCTCCATTTCTAATTTCTCCCAAATCATTTGACACTTCTTTTAGTAGTTTTTCATCTATACTATCCATCAAATTTACCTCCATATTATTTTCTTGTTTTACTTATACAATATAACTATATGTAAATTTTCCTACTTTGTCATAATTATCTTATGCATCATGAATTATTTAGTTTTATATAAATAATTTGTATTCTTCGCATTTTATAACTTAACACTCTAGTTTACACTATCTATTCTCTATTTTTTTCTTAGTTTGCAACAAACTCCATTATTACACAAGTTTTCTTCTAATATATCACTACTTTTACCAATTTTTTCAATCTTACCATTTTTCATTAAAATTACTTCATCTGCAATGTTTAATATTCTTTCTTGATGCGAAATAATTAATGTTGTACCTTTTATTATATTTCTCATATCTTCAAATATTTGAATAAGATTGTTAAAACTCCATAAATCTATCCCTGCTTCTGGTTCATCAAATATCGTTAAAATTGATTCTCTTACAGCAACTGTTGCTATTTCAATTCTTTTTAGTTCTCCTCCAGATAAAGAACTGTTTATTTCTCTATCCACATATTCTTTTGCACAAAGTCCCACTTTAGATAAAATATTACATGCTTCTTGTTTATTAATTTCTTTTTTAGATGCTATTTTTAATAAATCATATACTGTAATTCCTTTGAACTTGACTGGTTGTTGAAATGCAAAACCTATACCTAATCTTGCCCTTTCATCTGGTTTCAGATTTGTTATATCTTTATCATTAAAAATAATACTTCCAAAATCTTGTTTTTCAATTCCCATAATAATTTTAACCAAAGTAGACTTTCCTGAACCATTTGGTCCTGTAATCGCTATAAATTTATCTGTATCTAATTTTAGATTAATATGGTCTAATATTTTTTTATTATCTCTTTCAAAACATATATCTTTTATTTCTAACATTTCTTAAATCTCCCTTTACTATATTTATTAGAATTTATATAATATTTATCTT
>CATKFT010000126.1 GCA_949747745.1 uncultured Clostridia bacterium | reverse complement strand
TGGTATATTTATTCTTAATAGATTTTCTAATACTTTAGAAGATATCCCTGTTGTATATGAATTTATTAAAAAGAATAATGGATTATCTGATAATACTTTCATACATAAATTAACTAAATCATATATATTTTGTTCAAATTGCCATGTTTCTCCATTTGCACCTCTGCCATAAGATGGCGGATCCATAATAATTGCATCATACTTATTCCCACGCCTAATTTCTCTATTAACAAATTTAATAACATCATCAACTATGTACCTAACTGGTCTATTTTCAAGCCCTGATGATATAACATTTTCTTTTGCCCATAGTGTCATACCTTTTGAACTATCTACATGACAAACACTTGCACCTGCTGATAAACATGCAACTGTTGCTCCACCTGTATAGGCAAATAAATTTAATACCTTTATCTGTCTTTTCTCTTTTTTTATTTTATCTATCATCCACTCCCAATTTACTGCTTGCTCTGGAAATAAACCTGTATGTTTGAAGCCCATTAATTTTATATTAAAAGTTAACTCTTTATATTTAACTTTCCAAGACGCTGGAACTTTCTTTAAATACTCCCAGCTTCCACCACCTGTTTTACTTCTATTATATATAGCACTTATGTTTCTCCACTTTTCTTCATATGTTTTTTTATTCCATATAATTTGTGGATCTGGTCTTACCAAAATAATATCTTTCCATCTTTCTAGTTTTTCTCCATTTGCCATATCTAATATTTCATATTCTTCCCATTTATCTGCTAACTTCATATATATACCTTTCTGTTTTTGTACTTTTTAGTATTTTTATTATTTCTTTAACCAAATCTTCCTGCATTTCCTTTGTATCTATTAGTCCAACCACTTTAAACCTTTTTATATAATTTAAATACAAATCTTCTATTGTTTCTACAATCATTGCATTATTACAAATTCTAATTGCAACATCATATAAAATGTTACTTTTTGCACTTTTCTTTTTTCCTATAATAATCATCAATTCTACTTGCTTTGAAATTATTGCTGTTTCTATTTGCATCTTGTTTGTATAACTATTGTTTATATTTTCTAAATATTGTTTTATATTATTTAGTTCATCTTTTTCTTTATTACAATACTTCGATTTTTTCTCCAAAATTACTTCCATAACTATTCCTTTATCCCACTATTGTCCTATTTAATATTTCAAAAAACATATATATTAATGTAAAATTTAATACACTAAATATTAAACCAACACCAATTAATAAGCTCATAAATTTGTTACATAAAATTTTTTTCAGAAACTTTCTAAAAAAAGATTTTTCTAACTTGTCCTTTTTCTCATTGTAATGAATACTAAATATTTCATCTTTTGCATACTCCATAATATAAATCCCCCTTATATTTATTTTATTAATAAATATATTCAGTTACATTATGAAATATGACTAAAATATTTTATTTTTTTAATTTATTTATTAGCTCTTCTTTGCTTATTACTTCTTTTTCCCCTGTTCTTATGTTTTCAAACTCTACATATCCATTTTCTACTTTATCTCCAAGTACTGCCATGTATGGAGTACCAAGCACTTTACAGTCTTTTATTTTTGCACCCATTGATATATTTTTTCTATCATCTAATATTGTACATATTCCTATTTTTCCTAAATTTTCATATAGCTCTTCTGCTTCTTTTATTTTTTCTTCATTTTCTACTTTAGGAATTATTTGTAGTTTATATGGAGAAAGTTCTTCTGAAAGTGATATTCCATTTACTCCATTTTCGTCTTTTAATATTGATGCTTCATAAATAGTAGCAACAATCCTACTAACACCTATACCATAGCATCCCATATAATATGGTGTTTGCATACCTTCTTTATTTATGTATATTCCATTCATCATTTCAGAATATCTAGTTCCTAATTGGAATATATGACCAAGCTCTATTGTTCTTTTTTCTTGCAATTTTTCTATATCTGTAATTCCATATTCATTTTTTAAATATTCTTTATAATCTTCTCTTTCTAATATTTCTGTATTTAATCCAATACCTGTTTGTTCATCATATAAAATGGTATCTTCACCAATTGGCGATATTACCATAAATTCTTCACTTTTTTTACCACCCATTGCTCCATTGTCTGCAACTACTGGTATTACTTTTAGTCCTAGTTTTTCAAATATTTCAAGGTATGCTTTTCTTACATTGTTATAAGCGTTAATAAGTCCTACTTCATCTTCTGAAAAACTATATGCATCCATCATTGTAAACGATTTTCCTCTTAATAAATAACCTCTTGTTCTAATTTCGTTTCTATATTTTTCTCCAATTTGGTAAAACGTTGTTGGTAAGTGTTTATAAGATTTTAATTTTTCTTTTGCAAATTCCACCACAGCTTCTTCTCCTGTTGGTGCTAAGCAAAAATCTCCCTTGTCTGATGTAATGGTTAACATTGTTCCCTCATCTACATATTTATCCCATCTTCCTGAGTTTTTCCAAATTGCATCTGGTTGTAAAGTTGGAAGTGATATTTCAATGCATCCATATTTATTTAATACTTCTTGTATTATAGTCTCTATTTTTCTTTTTAGTAATAATGGAATATTTCCATATGCATATATTCCTGTTCCATATTGTACTAATTGTCCTGATTGTAACAATATATCTTGAGCTGGGTACATTTCATCTAAATTATTAATTCTCATTGTTCCTATTCCTGATATTGATAACTTCATCTCTATATCCTCCTAAATTTTATATTATTCTTTGTCTTCATTTTCTATTTTTATATTTTCTTCTATTTTATTTATATCATCTCTTTGTCCACTATTTTTAGTTGCATTGTCTTCTAAACTATCTTCATCATTTTTTTCATTTTCTAAGTTTTCTTCTTTATTTTCTTCTATTAAATCATCTATTACAATTTGCCTATTTTCATCCATTTTATATTTTGGTAATTCTGGTAATTCTTCTAAACTTGAATATCCAAACATTTTTAGGAAATTTCCGTGTTGTTTTGTATGTAGTCGGCTTTCCTGGAGCATCTGACTTTCCTGCATCTTCAATTAAATTGTATTCTAACAATTTATATATTGTTGCATCTGAGTTAACTCCTCTAATAGATTCAATCTCTGCCCTTGTAATTCTTGGATTGTATGCAATTATTGCAAGAGATTCTAAAGCTGCATTCGATAGATTTGGTTTACTTCTTTTATCAAATATAGGATAAATATATTCATAGTTTTCTTCTTTAGTACACATTTGGTATCCATCTTCTATTTTAATAATTTCAATCCCTCTATTTTGCCCTTCATATTCTTGCCTCATATTTTCTATTATACTAACAATATCTTCTTGATTAACTTCTAAACTAGATACAAATTCACTTATTTTTACTGCTCTTCCTGCCGCAAATAAAATTGATTCAATTATTCCTTTTATTTTCTCTATTTCCATATAAATATTCCTTTTTTATTAATCTTAATATATTATTACACGAATTTTTTTAGGTGTCAATAAATTTATTATACTTTATGCGGTAATTTGCTACTAGTAAGAAAGCCTCTTTAACAAGGGAGCTTTCTTAAAAGGATTTGTAAGACTTTTTTTATAAATTTAGTTTAATACTAATTTTTAGCATTTTAAACATTGCTTTTTGTAATTCTTCCTTTTGAAGACAATTTAACTGATATAATAATTAGTGATTTATCGTTACATTATTTTACAGAACAAAAAACTTTTGAAATATTAGATGAGATAAAAAGAGTTTTAAATCCTAATGGTTTATTATTTTTTAGAGTTAATTCAATAAACGATGTTAATTATGGAGCTAGAGAAGGAAAGAAATTGAATCACATTTATATGAAACTGCTGATGGAAGATTAAAAAGATTTTTTGATTTAAATGATCTACAAAAATTTTGCATTACATTTGTTCCATAATTTTTATTGAATTTACATATCCTGATGCATCCTTTTCTATTGCCACATTATATTGTTCTGTTTCATTTATTTGATTTATATAATCTTGTAATTGTGTTTGTTCTGTAATTC
>CATKFT010000125.1 GCA_949747745.1 uncultured Clostridia bacterium | reverse complement strand
ATACATATATAAATAAAATTTGTATTTAGTTAAAATTTTTCCTAATTATACCACATATTATATAAATTTTTCAACAATTTTAATAAATACACAATCTATCTATTGACAAATTTTGAAAAAATTAGTATACTTTTATAGTGCTTAAAATTTGTTAAAAATAATAAAGATATATACATATCAAGCTAAAACAAGGAGGGATTAAAATGGCACAACCAAAAAGAAGATGGTCTAAAGCAAGAACAGGATTAAAAAGATCTACATGGAAATTAGATAAACCAAATTTTGCAACATGCCCACATTGCCACGAACCAGTTATGCAACATACTGCATGTTCAAATTGTGGATACTATGATGGAAAAAAAGTTATGGCAGGAAAAGCTGATGAAAATAACTAATAAAAAAACAACACTATTTGGGTGTTGCTTTTTTATTAATATATTTTCTATCTGATAGCTAACATAGGGGGTACTAAAAACTAGTACCCCCTTTTCCCCATTTTACCCTCTTTAGTTAGACTTTGATTTTCCCTGCATTACAATCATTTATACGCTCAACCAACTTTCTGATAGGCGTATAAATCGGGAAAAGTTTGTGCCCATCTTTTCCGACAAGTTCAGGAACACTCTGCCAAATCTGAACTTTCGTCAGCCCAAACTGATGCCCAAGATCATCGATTGAAATACCTTCAGAAGTGCGCAATATCATTGCACAAATTCCTATAATCCTTTCGAAGTCTTCACCCAATACATCTGGCGCTTTTCCTATTCCTTTGTTATCGATCTTGACTCTTACATGTTTAATTCCAACGGCTTTCGCCATCTTATGCAGCCTTAAACATGTGTTTAAGAGCGTATATGACACTTGGTTAATCCGATCTTCTTCTGGTATAACTCCTTTTAGCACACCAAGGGAATATGCTAAGTCCAACTCGACTACCATATCCTTTTTTGCCTCCATAATGTACTCCTCAATTGCCTTTGCCATAGATGACTCCTTTCTTTTAGCTATTTTTTATGGGGAATCCTACAATTTTAGGACTTTTTTATTATACTATCTTTTATGTAAAATTGCAATAGTTTTACATAATTTTTTAAACCTAACACAATATATTCGTGCTAGGTTCTTAATTACTTCTATTTCATAAAAGCTCTATATGCTTTATAAGCACAATAAACATCAAATTTGCTTGTTACCTCATAAGGTGCATGCATTGATAATACAGGAACTCCACAGTCTATTACATCCATTCCCTTATTAGCTAAAATGTATGCAATAGTTCCTCCTCCTCCAACATCTACTCTTCCAAGTTCAGATACTTGGTAAGGTACATTTGCATCTTCAAATATTTTTCTTACTTTTGCAACATATTCTGCATTTGCATCAGATGCACCAGATTTTCCTCTTGCACCTGTATATTTATTAAGTCCTATTCCATATCCTACTCTTGCAGCATTGTTTTTTTCTGATACAGATGCATATATTGGGTCTAACCCTGCATCTACATCAGCTGACAACATACAAGAATTACAAAATACTTTTTCTAAAGCATTTGATGTATTTTGATTTGTTTTATTTAACAATTCTGAAATAAAATAATCAAATACATGTGATTCCATTCCTGTATTTCCCATACTTCCTATTTCTTCTTTATCTGATAATATACATATTGCTGTTTTTTCTGGATTATTTATATCTAACATAGCACGTACAGATGTGTATGCACAAACACGATCATCTTGACCATATCCTGCTATCATACTTCTATCAAATCCTAAACTTTTTGCACGAAATGCTGGAACAATTTCTAATTCTGAACTTACAAAATCTATTTCTCTCATTCCATATTTTTCGTTTAATAAGCTTAATACATTTAGTTTTACCTTTTCACTAATATCTTTATCTTCCATAGGAATACTTCCTACCAATAAATTTAGGTCTTCTCCATTTATTCCATCTTTTAATTTCTTCTCCATTTGCTCCATAGCTAAATGTGGTAGTAAATCTGTAATTGTAAATATTGGATCAGTTTCATCTTCTCCTATAATAATTTCTCTTTTTTCTCCATCTGGTGTTACAATTACTCCATGAATACTAAGTGGTATTGTCGTCCATTGATATTTCTTTATTCCTCCGTAGTAATGTGTTTTTAAATATGCAAATTCATTATCTTCATATAATGGATTTGGTTTTAAATCTAACCTTGGAGAATCTATATGTGCTCCTAATACATTTAAACCACAAGTTATTGGTTCTTTTCCTATTACTGCTACATACATACTTTTATCATGGTTTATATAATATACTTTATCTCCACTAGTTAAATTTTCTTTTGAATTAATATTAGAAAAACCATTTTCTTCTAACATTTTCTTAATAAATGTAACTGCTTCTCTTTCTGTTTTTACTTTATTCAAAAAATAAATATATTCATCTGAAAATTTAAATATATCCTCTTTTTTTTCTTCTGAAATATTTTTCCACCCTATTTCTTTTTTGTTAAATAATTCTCCTTTATTCATTTATATTTTCCTCCTTTATTATAACTTATTTTTGTATAAAATAAGTCTTTTTAAAATAATAATTTTAAATTATAGGATAATAGATTTAGCCTGTAATTTGCTAAAACATATTGTATAATATAAAAAACTAATAAGCTCAAAGATATTTATTAATCTTCTATACATTAAATCTAAATAACACTATATCTCCATCTTGCATAATATATTCTTTTCCTTCTGAACGTAGAAGTCCTTTTTCTTTTGCAGCATTCATCGAACCTTCACGCATTAAATCTTCATAAGATACTATTTCTGCACGAATAAAACCTCTTTCTATATCTGAGTGAATTTTTCCGAGCAGCATTTGGTGCTTTTGTTCCTTTTTTTATTGTCCAAGCACGTACTTCTGGCTCTCCTGCTGTTAAGAAGCTCATTAATCCTAGTAAATCATAACTTGCTTTTATTACTTTATCAAGTCCAGATTCTTCTAATCCTAAAGCTTCTAACATTTCCTTTTTATCATCATTTTCTAATCCTGAAAGTTCCTCTTCAATTTTAACACATAATGGAATAACTTTTGCATTTTCACTTTTAGCATATTCATCTACCTTTAAAACATATTCATCATTTTTTGCACTATTCAACTGTTCTTCTGAAACATTTGCAATATATAGTATTGGCTTTAATGTTAATAAATATGTATCTTTTAACAATTCTTTTTCTTCTTCTGTTAAATCTAATGTTCTTGCAGATTTTCCTTCTTCTAATGTTTTTTTAATTTTCTCAAATAAATCAATTTCTACTTGTGCCTTTTTATCTGCTTTTAGTTGCTTTCTTGCCCTGTCTAGTCTTTTATCTACTGTTTCAATATCTGCAAAAATAAGTTCTAAATTAATTGTTTCAATATCTCTTAATGGATTAACATTTCCATCAACATGAACAACATTTGGGTCTTCAAAACATCTTACAACTTCTACAATACTATCTACTTCACGAATATGTGATAAAAACTTATTTCCAAGACCTTCTCCCTTACTTGCACCTTTTACAAGTCCTGCAATATCAACAAATTCTATAACTGCATGTGTTGTTTTTTGTGGATTATACATTTTTGTAAGTGCATCTAATCTTTCATCTGGTACAGGAACAACCCCAACATTTGGCTCTATTGTACAAAATGGATAATTAGCACATTCTGCTCCTGCATTTGTAATTGCATTAAACATAGTACTTTTTCCTACATTTGGAAGTCCTACAATTCCTATTTTCACTTTTATTCTCTCCTATCTTTATTTTATCTTGATACTTGCAATTATATCACTGATTATTTTATTTTCCAATAGTCTTTTTTAGAAAAAATATATAAAATGTACCAATGGGATTAAATTTCATTCCCATTGGCACAATTTTTTAGTTTGCGAGTATTACACTCAGCATTTCTGGATCGTCACCTGCAAAAAATGCTACTGTCTCATTTGTTTCTTCGCCAGTGTATAAACACCTCCCACCAAATTGATTTGCCTGCTGTTTTAACTGTGCCATTTTGGCTTTTCTAGCATCTGCATCTTCGTTTTTCAGTGTTACTTTAACTACTGAAACAATCTCTACTTTACCCATGATGTCCTCCTTTTTGATGACAATATATACTTCTATTACAAAAATATTGTACCATATCTTTTCATAATATTCTATACAATCACTACATTTTTTTCAAACTTTTGCTTATACAGATTTATTATTCATAATTTATTACCTAAATTTAAATTTATTTTGTACTGATATAATAACATTTTTAGATAATTATTTTTTCAACGCTTTAACATATAAACTTTATATATTATAATAAAAAAATGACAAAATTTCAATTTATTTTTGAAACTTCGTCATAATTCGGGCATTGGAGCGAACGTCGTAGTTATCTATAACTTTTTTCTCTCTTAACGATTGATACAAATATCAATCAATTTATTAAAGTATATCACAATCTTTATAAATTGCAATAAAATTTATCTAAAAAAATTAAAATTTGAAAAATCTAGAAACAAAAAATAATATGACTTTTCCATATATAGGGAAAGAGCCGAATCCTTAATGGAAACGGCTCTCCTTTTTTCAATTAAACAACAATTTTACAGTTCATCTTCCACAATTTTGACTGCGAGACCAATGTAGCCAGAAGGAGTAAGAGCAAGAAGTGTTGACTTATCTTCATCAGAAATCACATCCAGTGATTTAATAAACTCCTGAATAGATTCCTTAGAAATGTTCTTTCCTCTTGTCAGTTCCTTCAACTGATTGTAAGCATCAGGTATACCATACTTGCGAAGTACAGTTTGAATCGGCTCTGCTAAAATTTCCCACTTGCTGTCCAAATCAGAAGAAATCTTATCTGTATTGACTGCAACCTTTTTCAAGCCACCGATGGTCTGCTCAATAGCCTGAATAGAATAGCCAAATGCAAGTCCAACGTTTCTCTGTAAAGAAGAATCGGAAAGATCTCTCTGCATACGAGAACGAGGAAGCTCATCAGAAAGTACAGAACAAATGCCGTTACCCATTTTGATATTGGCTTCGCTATTCTCAAAGCGAATAGGATTGACTTTATGAGGCATAGTACTGCTACCAACCTCAGTTTTGACTGCAATCTGTTTAAAATACTCCATACTGATATACAGCCACATGTCCAAGTCAAAGTCCCTAAGGACATTGTTGAAGTGGCGAATACCATCAAGAATATGGCAGACATAGTCGTGGCTTTCAATCTGGGTTGTTACAGGGTTAAACTCCAGTCCCAGATATTCCTCAATGAAACACTTAGACAGTACAGGCCAGTCTTCATTCGGAAATGCAACAGAAATTGCTGCGTAATTGCCAGTCGCACCGTTGAATTTTGCACAAGCCTTAATGGATTTGATATTTTCCAAAGACTTTTTCAAACGATACGCGTAAACAGTCATTTCCTTACCAATAGTAGTAGGAGTTGCAGGTTGTCCATGTGTGTGTGCAAGCATAGCCGTATTTGCATGATCGATTGCAATTTCAGAAATCTTATCAATCAGCTGCTCAGCTGTAGGAATCCATACTTCCTTCAATGCAGTAGAAATCATGTTGGCATAAGAAGGATTAGTAATGTCTTCAGAAGTGCAACCGATATGCACGAAGCTGACAAGACTATCCATTCCCATTTCCTTGAGCTTTTCAGCTACAAAGAGTTCAACAGATTTCACATCATGGTTAGTAACCGATTCGATTTCCTTAACTCTTACATAAGAGGTATCGGAGAAATCAGTATAAATCGCCATGATTTCAGGAAGTCTTTCAATGTCGAAGGCGTCCAAAATTTCTGAGCCGTTGACATTCTCCAGCAAGAACTTGAGCCAAAATACTTCCACCTTAACTCTGTTTTTTACTAGAGCATATTCGGAGAAGTAGGATGCTAATTTCTCGCCAATCTGTGAGTACCGTCCATCCAAAGGACCTAACGCAAAGTGCTTTGCAGAAATATTTTCTGCTAAAATTGAGTTGTCTCTTGTCATAAGGTATTTCCCCTTTCTAAAAGTTATTTAACTATTGCCTTCCTAGTAGTGTTGCATAAATTTAGAAATTTAATAGTTATTGAGACATTAATATCTTACCATAATTTACATAAAAAGTAAATACAGAATAGCTAATTTTTCAATCTATTTATTTAATACTATTAAACAAATACAAAACCACTTTATTTCTTTCAACTTGTTCCATTTCCATAACCTTAGCCATTGTGAACATTACAAGTTTATATTTAGCAAAATTTATTAATGTAGTTCTATATTCT
>CATKFT010000124.1 GCA_949747745.1 uncultured Clostridia bacterium | reverse complement strand
GCTTACTAGACAAAAATCATTCTTATTGATACATATATTAAAAATATTATAAATGATATTTTTAAATAAATTTCTGGAATCTTCTTTAAATATTTAGCACCTAAAAATCCACCTGCTATGCCTCCTATAGCGCAAAGTATTCCTATTTTCCAATCTATATAATCATTTCTATAATAAAATATTCCACTAGTTATTACCATTGGAAGTATTACAAAAAGAGATGTTGCCCTTGCTTTTTGTTCACTTAAATTTAATAAGTATACAAGTGCTGGAACAACAATCATTCCTCCACCTGTAGCAAAAAAACCACTTACTAATCCTGCTAATATTCCAATAAATATTTTTTTAATCATATACAACACCATTTATCCATTATTTTATGGAAGCAAAACTTAAATTTATATTTAGTTTAATCATTTTTTTGATTTTTATACTTATTTATATATCTTTCTGCAATTTGAGTTAAAATATCATCACATTTTAGCATTTTATATATAACATCTAGTCTCAATTTTTCATCACTTATATTATCTGTTACATCTAAAAATCTCTCTAACGACTTTATGTATTCTTTATTTTTCTCTTTCCACTCTTTAGAAAATACTTTCTTTTTTATTTCTTCTTTGTTTAATTTGTTCAATTCTTTCACCTCTTACTTTTACTGCTAGATAATTTTTAATTACTTTTATCGTTATATTCTTTCTATACTGTGTAATTTTAATACATTAAATGATAAAATACAACAAAAATAGAAAATTTCTATTTTTTCGACAATATACGACAATATTAAAACGAGGGTGATATAAATGATTAGAATTAAACTTTCAGATTTATTAGGAAAGCATAAGATGACTCAAAAAGCTCTAGCTAATTTAACCAATATTCGTCCTGCTACAATTTCAAAGATGTACTATGAAGAGTCAAAAAGAATTGATATTAGACAAATTAATAACATATGTAAAGCACTAAATTGTGAGGTTTCTGAACTTTTAGAATATATTCCTGATAAAAAGGATACAAAAAAATAGTGATAATATAGTTGTTTTAAAAAAGATGTTAATTTTTCTACCATATTGTGGAAATAATCAACATCTTTTTATGTTATAAAATTTCTCATAATATCTATATATTGTTATCCACCCTTTATTTATATTGTTAAAGTTTAGACTATTATTTTACATCCAATTCTATAAAATAATATTTTTACTTATATACTTAAACATTAACTTTATATTATTGTATTGTATCATCCTTTATGTAATATTTGGTTCCTAACATTTTATCTGGCAAATATTGTTGTTTAACAATATGTCCTGGATAATCGTGCGGATATTTGTACCCTTTTCCATATCCAAATTGCTCCATCCCTTTCATAGGTGCATTTCTTATATGCATTGGTATTTCCCCTGTATCCTTTGTTTGTACATCTTCTAATGCTTTATTAATTCCTAAATATGTTGCATTAGATTTCTTTGATGTTGCAATATATACTGCTGCCTCACTTAAAATAATTCTTGCTTCTGGCATGCCTACCATAGTTACTGCTTGCATTGCTTGTGTTGCTATAACTAATGCATTAGGGTTTGCCATACCAACATCTTCTGCTGCTGCAATTACAATTCTTCTTGCCATAAATACAGGATCTTCTCCTCCATTTAATGCACGTGCTAAATAGAAAATAGTTGCATCTGGGTCACTACCTCTCATAGACTTTATGAAAGCACTTATATTATCATAATGGCTGTCTCCATTTTTATCAAAAATAGCTTTTCTATTTTGTACACTATTTTTTGCTATTTCATTTGTTATATGAATGTATCCGGTCTTTTCCTATTTGTGTTGTAAGAACTGCTACTTCTAAACCATTTAATGCTGTTCTTACATCTCCGTTTGATACTTCTGCAATTTTTCTTAGAGTTTGGTCTTCTATTTTTATATTAAAATTTTTTAGCCCTTCTTCCCTATCTAAAGACATTTTTAATACTTTAAAAATATCATCTACTGTAAGAGGTTCTAATTTAAATACCATAGACCTAGAAATTAAAGCTTTATTTACCTCAAAATATGGATTTTCAGTTGTTGCACCTATTAAAATTACTGTTCCATCTTCTACAAATGGTAATAGTGCATCTTGCTGTAATTTATTAAACCTATGTATTTCATCAATAAACAAAATGCATTTTCCTGTTGGATTTAAAAATACATTTTTTGCTTCTTCTACTACCTTTTTTATATCTGCAACACCTGCTGTTACAGCATTAATCTTAGTAAATTTGTATTTTGTAGCTTCACTTATTACTTTACCAAGAGAAGTTTTCCCACATCCTGGTGGACCCCATAAAATAATACTTGATAACCTGTCTGCTTTAATTGTTCTATACAAAATTTTGTCATTTGCTAAAATATGTTCTTGCCCAACATATTCATCTAAATTCTTTGGTCTCATTCTATAAGCTAGAGGTTTTGATAAATCCATATTATTACACTCTACTTTCTTTTTTATAATTTCATGAAACTATCTACCAAGCATTGATAATCCTTTTCTTATCATGTCTTCTACTGATAGATTTTCTTTTTCCATTTTTTCAAATGCCTTTTCTATTTCTTTTTTGTTATATCCTAGTACTTGTAATGCTGAAATTGCTTCTGTAATTTCATTATCGTCTTCTACAATTTCTTTTATTTTTGAATCTTTACTTTCTGCCTGTTCTATTGTTTTTAGTTTATCTTTTAATTCTAATACAATTCTTGCAGCAGATTTTGCTCCTATTCCTGGTATTTTTACAAGTTTTGATGTATCATTTGTAATAACTGCAAGTGCAAAGCTTGATGGTGTTATGTTTGATAACATATTTATTGCAGATTTTGCTCCTATTCCGCTTACTCCTAATAATAACTCAAACATATTTAATTCTTCATTTGTATTAAAACCATATATACTTATATCATCTTCTCTTACATGATAATGTGTATATACCTTTACAATATTTCCAGTATCTCCTAATTCTTCAATGGCTTTTTCAGACATAAATACCTTGTAACCAATTCCCCCTACATCTATTACAACATAACTTGCAAATTTCATTTCTAAATTACCTTTTATGTATGCAAACATAGAATTTCATCTCCTTTTCATTTCGTAATAAATTAAAATAAAAGACTTGTCACAAACAAATTTTCTGTATGTATTTTATACTAACAATTAATTTTTTTCAAGTATTATATCGAATTTTTTTATTTTTTATGATATGATTATTTATAGATTAATAAAAGGGGACTAAATATAATTATATGAAAAATTATTATGAAATATTAGAAGTGGATATAAAAGCTTCTAAAGAAATTATTGATAAGGCTTTTAAAGTTTTAGCAAAACGCTATCATCCTGATACTCAAAATGAAGATAAAAAAAAGTGGGCTGAAGAGAAATTTAAAGAAATTAATGAAGCTTATGAAATTTTGTCAAATGAAGAATCTAGAAGTAAATATGATGTAGAACTTGATTATGACAAAAATAGTGTTTTAGAAGCTATGTGTTTAAAAAATGAACATTTGCAATCTTTGGTAGACAAACTACAAAATGAATTAGAATATTTAAAAAATCAAACTGTTTATAATCAGAACTCTCAATTTAATAAAAGAACTTATGGGCACATTCATAATACAAATGAAAGTAACTATGAAAACACTTATAACACAAATGCTAAAAATAGTTATAAAAAAGATTATACTAATACATCTTCCTATAATTATAATACTGATACATATGATAATTACGATATGCCAAAACACGAAGTATACTACACAAAAAAGAGTAATAGAATAAAAGATTTAATATCTTTTTTAATTACTATTATTTGTCTTATCATAATTAGTTTTATACTTTGGAAAATACCTTTTACTAATAAATTACTTTATAATTTATATAACGATAATCCTCCTATAAAAGCTGTTGTTGACTTCGTTTTAAATGTCTTTCGTAATTAATTTTACTGTTAGTATATATTTACTTTGGTGTTTCTGTTAATTTATACCTATACATGCTATATTCGTATTTATGAAAGGATTGATGAATATGGCATTGGACTACAGTTTGATAGGTAAAAGAATATGTAAAGCAAGAAAAGATAAAAATATTACCCAAGAAGTATTGGCTGAAAAAATGAATGTTTCAGTTGCGTATTTAAGTCGAATTGAGTGTGGTAGTACTCAAATTAGCTTAAAAAGAGTAAATGAACTTTGTGAACTTCTAAATGTAACAGAAGGTTATATTTTAAATGGTGTTTCAAATACTTCAAAAAATTATTTAAATACTGACTTTTCAAATTTACTTAAAAATTGTCCTAGAGAAAAACTAAAACTTATTTATGATATAGCATCTGTTATTGTAAAAAGCTAATATAAACTTTTTCTTTTATAAATATACTAAAATGCATCTATTGTAGAAATCTATATACAAAAAAGTCTAATAAAAGTAGAATACCCTTACTTTTATTAGACTTTTTTTGGAATGAATAAAATAGTTGATGTTTTGTTAAATATCCTTATATTTATTGTAGAACCTTTTTTGTTACAGACATTCACAATTTTAAAATTTCCATCATAATCAAAAGCAATAATTTGTCATTATTTAATAATTCACTTATTATTCATTAATTTCTCTATTACTAATATAAACATAGCATGACTCCATCCGAAGCCCTATAACCCAGTTTGATGTCATAGTATTATTATCTACTTGTTCTGCTAAAAAACCATGTTCTGTACTAGAATTTACTACAAAATTTAAGCATTCTTTTGCTTCTTTATATTTTTTTATTTCTATATAATACAATGCCATCCACAATGTAGCTATTACCCATGGGTTTCCATTTCTATAATGGTCTTGCTCAAATCTTCTATAACCCCCTGTATATGTACGAAGTGTTAAATTTATCTTTTCTACAGTATTTAATATTTTCTTTTCACCTTTAGAAAACATATTAAATGGAGTTACAGCACCTAATATACTTATATCCATTCTTCTGTCTTCAATATTTCTTACAAATGTTTTTTTAGTATCATCATATAAATTATTAAGTACATATTTTTTCATAACTTCTAATTGATTTTGTATTATTTCTTTATGTCTTGTTATACTTTCTTGCTTTAATCTACTTCCTGCACTTTCCTTATCTTTTTCCATTACTTCATATATTTTTAGCATTGCAATATATGCACCATATATACTTGCTATTGAATATAGGCTTATTCCCTCATGCATTTCCCATAAATCATAACTTACATGTATTTTTACAAATTTGTCCTTATAATCTTCTTCTAATTCTTTTTTTACAATATCTTTTTCTTCTTTTATATCCATTACTTGTGCTATATATTTTTCCAAAAAGTGTATAGCTTTTTCACACATTCTAAATGTATCTTTTAAAAATTTTTCATTTTTAGTTTTCTTATAATGTTCATATATACCATATACAACACTTGCTGTTTCATCAATTTGGTACCCCCAACATGGTGCAAGTCTTCCATCTGTATAAAAACGTTGTTCCCACATTCCAGATTTACTTTGCGTATTTTTACAAAAGTTCTTATAAAATTTTTCTGTTTCTTTTTCCATTTTTA
This sequence comes from uncultured Clostridia bacterium, assembly GCA_949747745.1. The sequence continues at coordinate 7,409 of CATKFT010000124.1, read as the reverse complement.
ATATATCTAATGCTTTTGTAACAAATACTGCATCACGTGTCCAACAATATGAATATCTACCACAATTTGTTAAATTTTCATCTATTTCAACACTTGCTGAAATTCCTCCTGTTTGTTCATTTGTAAGTAGAGGGTATAGTAAAATAGTTCTATTATATATCTTTTTTATTTTTCTTTCTTGTTCAGTATTATCTTTTAGTTCTAAACTAGTATGCTCTTTTACATATTTATTCCAATATTTTTTAGTGTTATTAAGTTCTTTATCAAAATCAACTTTTCTTAATTTTTCAATTTTTTCTTCTATTTCATCTTGTTTATAGTTCTCATTATTGTCATTTATCCATATATAAATTTCAATTATTTTTTCTTCATTTGGCGATAGTTTTCCTATATCATAACTTATACTAGAATCATGTGACATACCTATATAGTCTTTATCTTTAATTACTCCTGTAGAAATATTTGCTTGTGTATCATTTATTTGATGACTATATAATGATGTCTTTTTAGATGTTATTGCAACTGAATAATCATGTGTGTATTGTAATATACCATTTTTTATTAGTCTTGCTCCAACAAAATTATTCTCATTTGATAATAATTTTGAATGAATTAATAATTTAACATCTAAGTCTATTGTATTTTCATTAATGAACTTGTATCTTTTTACTAACACATTTTCTTTTATAGGTATAAAATCCAATTGTTTAATTTTTAAATTAAAATATGTATTTTTTATCTCTGTGTTTAATATATTTGTATCTTCTGTATAATATTGTTTATATTGATTATTTATATCATCATGTAAATTAACAAGCCCAGAATCGTTTATTTTTAGTCCTGCATACATATATTCTATAAATTGTTTAAAATCAGGTGCATTATAATATAGCCTTAACATTTCTCCTTTTTTATCAAAACTTGCTATCATTTGTTTATTTCCAATTATTGCATCATTTAAATATTTTTCTTTCATGTTTCCTCTTTTCTTACATATAGTTTTTACACTATAAAACTTTATGTGAATTATTAATTTATCTTACATTCTGGACTTTCTACATATTTATCTTTATCCCTCTAAAATCCTAACAATTTGTGCTTCTAACTCTTTTATTTTTTCATTTATTATCGCAACTTCTGCATCTTTTGCTTTTTCTCCTATTATCTCTTCTTTTATTATTTCTGTCATGTCTTGTACTTCGTCTTTTAGTTTTTGTATTCTTTCTAATGTCTCTATTCTTAATGGTTTATATCTTGTTGGAAGTTCTATTTTGTTTGTTAATTTCATTTCTTCTGAAAGTTCATATGTTTCTCCGAAATCTGGTATTGTTACTGGGATATTAGTTGTTTGCAATATTTTTTCTTTTAAGATTTCTTGTGCTTCTTCTTCTCCATGTACTAAAAATATATGTTTTGGTTTTGTTATAAACGAATATATGAAGTTTAGTAACCATTCTTGGTCTGCATGCCCTGAATATCCTTCTATGTATTCTATTGTTGCATTAACTGTTATTTCTTCTCCAAATATCTTTACCTTTTTTTCTCCATTTACTAGTTTACTTCCTAATGTTCCGTGGTGCTTGGTATCCAACAAATAATATTGTACTATTTGGATTCCATAGGTTGTGTTTTAAATGATGTTTTATACGTCCAACTTCACACATACCACTTGCAGATATTATTATTGATGAAGTATTCATTTCATTTAATGCTTTTGATTCTTCTGCTGTTTTGGTAAATTGTAAACCTGTAAACTCTAATGGGTTATCTCCTTTTTTCATTGCCTCTTGTACATCATCATCAAATAGTTCCATATTATCTCTAAATATTTCAGTTGCAGATATTGCAAGTGGGCTATCTACATATACTGGTACACTCATTAAAGTTTTATATTTTTTTATAAATTCTTCATCTTCTGTGTTTTCTTTTAGTTTATTTAATTCATATACTATTTCTTGTGTTCTTCCTACTGCAAATGATGGTATTACTACTGTTCCTCCTTTATTTAATGTGTCTGATACTATGTTTAAGAATAGTTCTGCTTTATCATCATTTCTCATATGTAGTCTACTTCCATAGGTTGATTCCATTATTAAATAATCTGCTGTTTCTATCATTGTTGGTGATGCAAGAAGTGGTATGTCATTGTTTCCTAAGTCTCCTGTAAATACTGCTTTTTTAGTTTTTCCGTTCCTCTGTAGCCCATACTTCTATTATACTTGAACCTAACATATGTCCTGCATCATTAAATCTTACTTTTATAAATTCATTTATCTCTATTATTTCATCATATTTTACTGGTCTAAATACTTCTAGTGATTTTGTGGCTTGTTCTGCTGTGTATAGTGGTGGAAGCTCTTTTTTTCCTTCTCTTTTTCTTTTTCTGTTTCTCCACTCTATTTCCATTTCCTGAATATGCCCACTATCTGGTAGCATTACACTACATAGGTCACAAGTTGCTTTTGTAGCATATATTGGGTTTCTATATCCATCATTATATAGTTTTGGTATCCTTCCTGAGTGGTCTATGTGAGCATGTGTTAATAACATGAAGTCTATTTCATTAACATCATATAAAAATGGGTCTCCATTTTCTTTTTCTTCTGTTGCCTTTCCTTGGTACATACCACAATCTACTAAAAATTTTTTACCTGCTGCTTCTACTAAAAAATTTGACCCTGTAACAGTTTTTGCTGCTCCTAAAAATGTTATTTTCATTGTTTCTTCCTCTCTTTCTTTTGATTTAGTGATTTTAAGAACCCCCAGTCAGCTCCGCTGACAGCCCCATTAAGTAAAGGGGCCTTTATAATAGTAATTTCTTTGAAGATTTATCCTAATATACTTATTATTTTATTTCAAAAATGATTTGACTTTTATTAAAAATCTGTGTATACTATAGGTAGAAAATGAGAAACACAGAGATATGTGTTGCTGAATAAAAGATATAACCATTCACTCGGTCAAAAGCAGGATGGTTATTTTTTATAACACACTCCTAATTAAACACCCTCATTTTCTTGCCAAATTTTGCTATTATTTGTTTTTGTTTAAATTCGCTTATTACAACTTTTTTTTCAAATATGTCTCCATCATATATGTTTGTTTCCAAAGTTTGTTCGTTTGGGTTTAGTTCTATAATTATATTTTCTAAAGATATTATTTTTGTTTGTAAAATTCTTTTTATTATTTCACTATTTACTTCTTTTTCATTTGTAATGATATTTATTATTTTTAAATCATATGCTTTTTTTATTAGAGTTTCTACTATTTGGTTTAGGTCATTTTTTAGTTCTAAACTATCCTTTATTCTTGTTTCTTTAGTTATATACATTAAATTATAGTACCTTAACATATACATTAAGTTTATAATTTCTTCTTTGCTGAGTGCGTTTTCTATTTTTTTATAAAAACATTTTATAAATGATTTTTGAAGTTTTACTATATATTCTATTTTATTCTTTTCTTTCTCATTTTCTTCTAATTCTATATCTTTTAAAAGTTCTAAATCATTTTCTAATTTTCCTATTACTTCTACATAATATTTAGGTTCCATTAGTTTATTATTTTCTTCTATCTTTGAAAGCATCTTTTTTCTTTCTTTGTTTAGTATTTCTTCTAAATGGCTAAGGCTAAAAATTTTATTATATTCTGCACGTTTTTCATTTCTTTTTACATATTCTTCTTGTAATAATGTTTTATCATTTAGTATATTATCTATTTCTTTTATCTTTTTTAAAGCATCCTTTTTCTGTATTGATATTTCATTTAACAAACTTTTTTTATCTCTTAATCTGTCTAATTCATTTTGCAAAATCTCTTTTTCTTCTAATAAACGTTTCTTTTCTCTTTCATTTTTACTTGTACATATTATAATCGAAATTTTATAAATTTCTTCTAATATCTCTTTTGTATTTTCTTTGTTATATCTTTTTGTTAATTCTTCTTTTGTTTTTTCCATATAATCCATTACTTTTTCAGTATGAATCCAATCTTTTATAAAATCTATTCCTAATAAATATATTAAATTTTGATATACAAGGTTTGTTGTAATTTCTGGTATTTCACGTGTTTCTATGTTCCAATTCCATCCGTTAAAATCACGTAATGCCTCTATATTATTTATATTTTCTCCAGCATTTAGTAAGCTAGATAACGTATTTCTAATCAAATTATATTTTTCATCTAAATAAATTTGCTTATCATCTAATTTATATAATGTATATAGCATTAAATTTTCATTTGGATACATTATATAAATAGTATTTTCTAATTTGTCTACTAAAAACTTGGTACTTGTAACTTCTATCTCTTTAGCTTCTTCTGACCCCTCTTTCACAATAATAATTTTTTCACACTTATCTTTAATAATTTCTAGTATTTCTTCAATATAAGTTTTTTTATCCTCAACAACTCTTTTTACCGTAGTATAATCTTTATATGCTGTCTCTATTTTATATAACATAGAAAGAAGAAGATTTTTAACATCTTCAGAAAAGTTCTTATGTTCAAGTATCTCTTCTAGTCTATTATTATAATCTCTAGAATTTAATTTTGAAAATAACTTTTCTTTATCCATTAAATATCTTCTCCTTTCTTAATACTTATATTTTATTATCTTTATGTAGCAAAATTATATATCCCATTAGAACAAATATATTAATTCATTGGAGTATACTGCAAAAGCTTAATCTCCATCTGATGATGTAGGAGATTTCGCCATATTAAGTTCTTGCCATCTTTCTTTACTCATAAGTACAGTTCGTGGCTTACTTCCCTCATACCCAGAAATAATTCCTCTTTCCTCCATCTGATCAATAATTCTTCCGAGCTCTTGCATATCCAACTTTAAACCTTCTTTGTATAAATGATGTAGATGCTTGTCCTGTTTCTATTACTGTTTCTATAGCATCATTTAAAAATGGGTCTGTATCATCATCTACTCCTTCTTCTCTTTCAAGTTCTTTATCAGTAGAACCTTGGTTTTCTATTTTTTCTATTATATCCTCACTATACTGAACTTCTCCACTTGCTTTAAGAAAATCTACAATCTTTTCAACTTCTTTATCATCTACAAAAGCTCCTTGCAATCTTGTTGGTTTTGGTGCACCAGATGGATAAAATAGCATATCACCTTTACCTAATAACTTTTCTGCACCAACAGAATCTAGTATAGTTCTTGAATCTACCTGTGAAGAAACCGCAAATGCTATTCTTGATGGAATATTTGCTTTAATTATACCTGTTATAACATCAACAGATGGTCTTTGTGTTGCAATTACAAGATGCATTCCGAGCAGCCCTTGCCATTTGTGCTAAACGGCATATTGCATCTTCAACATCTTTTGCTGCAACCATCATAAGGTCTGCAAGCTCGTCTATTATTATAACAATTTGTGGCAATTTCTCAGCTGAGCCTTCTTTTTCTATTGCTGAATTATATCCTTTAATATCTCTAACGCCTTTTCCTGCAAATAGACTATATCTATTTACCATTTCTTGAACAGCCCAAGCAAGTGCTCCTGCTGCTTTTTTAGGATCTGTTACAACTGGTATAAGTAAGTGTGGAATTCCATTATATACTGATAATTCTACCACTTTTGGATCTACCATTAATAATTTTACATCACTTGGTTTTGCTTTATATATTATACTAGTAATAAGTGTATTTATACATACACTCTTTCCTGAACCAGTTGAACCTGCAATTAATACATGTGGCATTTTTGCAATGTCTGTTACTACTTCGTTTCCTGCAACATCTTTTCCAAGTGCAAACGCAAGATTTGAGTTATAGTCTATAAATGTAGATGTTTCTAAAATATCTCTTAAATGAACAGCTTCTCTTTCTTTATTTGGCACTTCAATTCCTACTGCTTGTTTTCCTGGTATAGGAGCTTCTATACGAATTGATTCTGCTGCTAAATTTAATGCTATGTCATCTGCTAAATTTGCAATCTTATTTACTCTTACTCCTTCTGCTGGTTTTAACTCATATCTTGTAATAGCAGGTCCAACAGATACATTTTCAACTTTAGCAGATACTCCAAAACTGTATAAAGTTTTTTGTAAATTTGTAGCATTATCTGCAATTGCTTTTTTTCCTCCTTTTAGAGTTTTTGCTTCTCCAAGGCTCAGTAATTCTATTGGTGGAAATTCATAATTTTCATCTTCTACTGTTATTGCATGTTCTAGTACTAATACTTCTTTACTTTTATCTTCTTTTACAGGTTCTTCTGTTTTAAATAAGTTTGCTTCTAATTCATTTGGTGTAGATTCTTTCTTTTTATCTTTAAATAAATTCGCTTCAATTTCATTTGGTGATGATATTTTATTTTCATCATCAAATAAGTCTATATCAATTCCTTTTTTAGACTTCTTCTTTTCACTCATTTTTTCTGGAAATAAATCATCATTTGTATGGTCATACTTTCTATTTTCTCCATTTAAATTAATATTTATTTCATCATCTAAAGGAATATCAATTGAATGCTTACTATTATTCTTTTTTGCTTCTTTCTTATTTATACGTTTTGGAACTGTTTCTAAAATTTCTTCTTCTTCCTCATCCTCTTCTTCATCCTCATAATACTCTTTTGCTTTTTGTCTTCTTTCTTCTATGTTTTGAGCTGTATTTGCAATTATTTTTGATGGATGAATTCCAAACATAAATATTAGTAATAAAATTGCAACTCCTATAGATAATATTACAGCACCTGTTGTTCCAAGTAAACTTATTATTGGAATTGCAATGATTGCTCCAATAGCTCCTCCACCAATATTTTTTTGTCCTAGTTCATATGACTCTTTCAATACTTTTGCAAACTCTCCATTTACATCTATATTCCCTATAGACATTTGATATATACACATTATAACTGCTATACTCATTAGAAAAATACCATATTGTATAAGTTTTGGTGATAATGCTTGTCTTTTTTCACATGCCAAATTTATAGCAATGGCAAATGTGCCTATTGGAACTATGTATTTCATCCACCCTATAATTCCACCAAGAAATGGACTTAAAGTTTTTCCAATATATCCAGAGTTTGTATATATTAATACTGCAAGTAGTATACTTATAATAATCATTGAAACTACTGCAAAATCTATATCTGTTCCATTTTGTTTTTTTCTTGTATTTGTTTTTTTAGTTGTTGTTTGTCTTTTTCTTTTCTTTGTTGCCATTTTATTTTTTCCTTTCTTCTAAAAAAATAGAAATCGGTTATTTTTGCTTTCGCTTTATACTTCTCCGATTCCTCTGTCTTAGTAAATTTAAGTTCTATTTTAATTCTTTTCGATTATTTTGTACTGTTTTTAGAGCATCTTCTAAAACAACTTCGATTTTTTCTAGGAGATTGTCAGCATAATCTTTTGTACCTTTTGATATTTCTCTAGACATTTCATTT
>CATKFT010000123.1 GCA_949747745.1 uncultured Clostridia bacterium | reverse complement strand
AGATAAGTTAAATATTTTATTGTTACTTCTTTTTTTCCTTTTATAAATCTACTTTCTTTATTTATAATATCTTCTTCTATTTTTTCTTCTTTTTTTAAATATAACTTATGTGTATTTGAATTTATATAATAAAAAAATATAAACAATAATATAAATATTGGAACAATTTGTAAACTCATTTCTATATTAAATATAAGCATAAAAATAGGTATAAGTATAGTTACTATCACCATAAATAAATCTATTTTTAATGCTTTGTTTTTTAGCTTTTTGGTATTTTTATTTAATACTATTGCAATAACATATTGTGTCAAATTAATTATATTTGAACTTAAAATATTATAAATACTTGCTCCTATTAATCCAGTAAAACTTGCAAATGTTACACTTAAAAGTTCTGGCATAGAGGTTGCTATTCCTGCAATATTTCCTACTGTTTTTGCTTTTAAATTTAAACTCTCAGCAAATTTTCTTAATAAATTTACTAAAATGTATTTAGATATTAGTACAATTAGTAGTGAATATACTATAAACATAACTATCTCAATTACTAATCCCATAATTAACCTCCGAAAAAGTATTTTTCTATTAATTTTTAGAAAAGTAATATATTCTATTCTTGTTTTATATACTTTGTAGTAATAAGCCATATACTTGCTGTAAGTAAAATGTATAAAATAAAACATATTACTTCTAGAAATGGTAACATTATAACATACCTGTTTTATTTATACAACTTCTTAATTCTATCAATAGCATCTTTTTCTAGTCTTGATACTTGCGCTTGGCTTATTCCTATTTCATTTGCTACTTCATTTTGTGTTCTCCCATCAAAGAATCTTTTTGTAATAATCATTTTTTCTCTTTGGCTTAGTTTTTTCATAGCTTGAGCTATTGTTATATTATCAGCCCATTTTTCATCTGTATTTTTACTATCTTTAACTTGATCCATAATATAAAGACTATCTGCACCATCACTATAAACTGGTTCTTGCAAAGAAAGTGGGTCTTGTATTGCTTCAAAGCTAAGTACTATTTCTTCTCTTTCTACTCCCACTTCTTTTGCTATTTGTTCAATTGTTGGTTCTTTATTTAACTCTTTTGTAAGTTTTTCTCTTGCTTGTAATGCTTTATATGCTAAGTCTCTAACTGAACGACTAACTCTTATTGGGTTGTTATCTCTTAGATATCTTCTAATTTCACCTATAATCATTGGTACAGCATAGGTAGAAAATTGAACATTTAAAGATAAATCAAAATTATCTATTGCTTTTATTAATCCTACACACCCTACCTGAAATAAATCATCTATACTTTCTGACCTATTTGAGAACTTTCCTAATATACTAAGAACTAATCTTAAGTTTCCATTAATAAATCTATCTCTTGCTTCTAAATCGCCTTGTTTTATTTTTATAAACAATTCGTCTTTTTCTTCATTTGATAAAACTGGAAGTTTCGAAGTATCAACATTACTTATTTCAACTTTTCTAATCATAGAAAAAGCCTCCTTTTACAAAATACTTGTATAAAAAGTATTTCCAAAAGAAAGCTCAACTATTCAAATTCTCTTCGACCACATTCGACATATAACTTATAGTAAGAAAAATTAAGTTAATTTTTCTTACTATAACACTTTTTGCAAGTTATGTACTATAAACAATCAATTAAGTAATTATCATTAGCCTGTTTTACTTATTATGTCTTTTTTCATTTTGCCAATAATTTTCTTTTCTAGCCTTGATATATAACTTTGTGAAATTCCTAGCATATCTGCCACTTCTTTTTGTGTTTTCTCATTTCCACTAATAAAACCAAAACGTAATTCCATTATGTTTTTTTCTCTATTATTTAATTTTTGCATTGATGCTCTTAATAATTTTTTATCTACTTCATCTTCTATTGCACGATATGTAACATCTCCATCTGTACCTAATATATCTGATAATAGTAACTCATTTCCATCTCCATCTTGATTTAATGGTTCATCTATTGATATTTCTCCTTTTAATTTATTACTTCTCCTTAAATACATTAAAATTTCATTTTCTATACAACGAGAAGCATATGTTGCAAGTTTTATGTTTTTATCTGTATT
>CATKFT010000122.1 GCA_949747745.1 uncultured Clostridia bacterium | reverse complement strand
TTATAATATATCTTTTATTAAAGAAAAGGAGAGTGGAAAAAAATGAGCGAACATCCAATAGAAGGACTTATGATTACAGCTATGAATAGTATACAAGATATGGTAGATGTAAACACAATAATAGGAGAACCAATAGAAACATCCAATAATGTTGTTATTATTCCAATTTCAAAAGTAAGTTTTGGATTTGCAGCAGGAGGAAGTGAATTTAGAGGTGAAACAATAGATGAATATACTAAAAAAGAAAAAGAAGAAGCAATACAATATAGGCTACCATTTGGAGGAGGGTCAGGAGCAGGTGTAAACATTAATCCAGTAGCATTTTTAATTATACAAGCAAATAATGTAAAATTATTACCAGTAGACCATACATCATGTCTAGACAAATTACTAGATTATATGCCAGATTTAGTGGATAAAGCAAATAACTTAATGAACAAAGCTATGCAAAATAAGAAAGAAGAAAAAAATAAAGTTAGACAAGAAGAAATAAGACAAAAAAGGGAAGACGAAAAAAAAGAAGAAAAACAAAAAGAATATTCAGTTAATATGGAGGAAAATGAGCATATAATCCAAAAAACAAAGCCTAAAAGAAGTAAAGAGCAAAAAAATATAGTATATGAGTATGAATATGATGAAACAGGACAAAGCGGTATTCCAGAAGAAATAGAATATGAGGAATTCGATAAATATGATGACTAGAAAACAAGTAATTTTGGTAGTCTGCTTTTATGAATTAATATATTTATAGGATGAAAAGTAACAATATTCAAAGGATAAAAAACAAGTTAATTAAAAAATAAATTAACTTGTTTTGGTTTTTTTATAATCTTTTTCATTTGTCTACCTTTTTTAAATATGAAGTTATATAAGAAATAATAAAATTAGCTTAAATTAAAAAAATAAGACAAATGAAAAGGAAAATTATTTATAATTCTAAAATTCACAGTTCTTTGGAGTTCTTGGAAATGGTATAACATCACGTATGTTTTGCATTCCTGTAATGTACATAATTAATCTTTCAAAACCAAGACCAAAACCTGCATGGTCTACACTTCCAAATCTTCTAAGGTCTAAATACCACCAATAATCATCTTTATTTAAACCAAGGTCGTTCATCCTTTTTTCAAGTTTTTCAAAGTTTTCTTCTCTTTGGCTACCGCCAATTATTTCGCCAATTCCAGGAGCAAGAAGGTCTGCTGCTGCAACTGTTTTTCCATCAGGGTTTTGTTTCATATAAAAAGCTTTAATATCCATTGGATAATCTGTTACAAATACTGGCTTTTTAAATATAATTTCACTTAAGTATCTCTCATGTTCTGTTTGAAGGTCGCATCCCCAACTAACTGGAAATTCAAATTTATCATTACATTTTTCTAATTCTTTTATAGCATCTGTATAAGAAATTCTTCCAAATTCAGAATTTACAACATTATTTAGTCTTTCAAGTAAAGTTTTATCAACAAAATTATTGAAAAATTCCATTTCTTCAGAGCAATTTTCCATTACATAAGAAATAACAAATTTTAACATATCTTCTGCTAAATCCATATCATCTTTTAAATCTGCAAAACAAATTTCAGGTTCAATCATCCAAAATTCTGCCGCATGTTTTACAGTATTTGAATTTTCAGCTCGAAAAGTTGGCCCAAATGTATATACATTTCTAAAAGCAAATGCATAGTTTTCAACATCTAATTGTCCACTTACTGTTAAATGAGCAGATTTTGCAAAAAAGTCTTTTGAATAATCTACATGTCCATCTTCCGTTTTTGGTACATCATTAAAATCGAAATTAGACACACTAAACATTTCACCAGCACCTTCAGCATCACTTGATGTTATAATTGGAGCATGAACATATACAAAGTTTCTTTCTTGGAAAAATTTGTGTATTGCATATGCTGCACAAGACCTTACTCTAAATACAGCATTAAAAGTATTTGTACGAGGACGAAGATGTGCAATTGTACGCAAGTATTCAAAAGAATGCCTTTTCTTTTGAAGAGGATAATCAGCATCTGATACATTATAAATTTCTACATTTGTGGCTTTTATTTCAAATGGCTGTTTTGCAGTATCAGTTTTTACAAGTTCTCCTGTTACTTTTATAGAAGAACTAATACTTAATTTGCATATATCATTAAAATTAGGTAAATTATCATCAAAAACAACTTGTACATTCTTAAAAAAGGAACCATCATTAATTTCTATAAAACCAAAATTTTTAGAATCTCTTAAAGTTTTAACCCATCCTTCAATTATTACAGCTTTTCCTATATATGTATCCGTATTTTTAAATAGAGTCTTAATAGTTAATTTATTCATATAACTACCTCCTAAAATAATATTTTACATATTATATATAAAAAATAGTGTGATTTCAAGATTTTTCAAAGATTTTATGGACATTTTATAAAAAAAATGATAATATATTAAATAAATTCATATTAGGAGGCAGTAGTTTAAAAGAAATTAAAAATCTTTTATAACATATGTGCCTTGCTAGAAAAAGCGAGAAAGGAATGAAAGTTATAATGAACGAATATAGAACTCATAATTTACGGAGAATTAAATATAAAAAATGTGGGTGAGTCTGTAAAGCTTTCAGGTTGGATTGCTAAAATTAGAAACTTAGGTGGTATGACCTTTATAGATTTAAGAGATGAATTTGGAATTACACAAGTTGTTGTAGAAAATAATGAAAAAACAGAAGAAATGTGTAAAAATTTAACAACTGAGACTTGTGTTAAAGTAGAAGGAAAGGTTATTGAAAGAACAAATAAAAACGATAAAATGGCAACTGGAGAAATTGAAGTTGTTGTAAAAACTATAGAGATACTTGGCAAATGTAAAAATGTATTACCATTTGAACCTACATCTGATAATTTATCAAATGTAAGAGAAGATTTACGTTTAGAATATAGGTTTTTAGAGCTAAGAAATGAACATATTCACAAAAATATATTATTAAGATCAAACATAATGAAAACACTTAGAAATAAAATGGATGAATTAGGGTTCACAGAAATTCAAACACCAATACTTGCAAATTCTTCACCAGAAGGAGCAAGAGATTTTTTAGTACCAAGTAGATTACATCCTGAAGAATTCTATGCTTTACCACAAGCACCACAACAATTTAAACAATTATTAATGGTATCAGGGTTTAATAAATATTACCAAATAGCACCTTGTTTTAGAGATGAAGAT
>CATKFT010000121.1 GCA_949747745.1 uncultured Clostridia bacterium | reverse complement strand
GTTCCATTGGCTACTTTGGTAGCAATACAATCTAGGTTATTAACACGAATTTTTGCAACTTCACTTTCACTGTTGGTTTCAATTTCATATGTAATTTTTACACTTTCTTTCTTTTCTAAAGTGGTTTGTTCTACTTGTGCATTTTTTATAGTTGCAAAACAATTTGCTACAATTTCTTCTTCAATTAGAACACTATCTGTTATTATATGGTCTTCTGTTTCTTGGTAAGTTGCAATTACTTTAATAATGTAACCATCTGTTGTTTTTGTATTAAAGATTTTTTCTATGTTTCCATTTTCTATTTCTTGTGTTGTTATGTCTTGGCTTGCTATAATATTTTCTCCACTATCATAAAGCACTACTTTGGCTGATTGAATTGATTTTGCTTCATCTTCAATATGGAAGGTTACTTTTATATTTTTTTCTTCTACATTTTCTTCTGCCTTTAGGTTAGATACAACTGGTTTTTGAGCATCAATTATAATAGTTACTGTATTTCCTGTTTCTAATACAATTTCTTTTCCATTTTTCAATTTTACTTTTTCAATAGTAATTGTATTTTCTCCTATTTGTTCTAATCCATCAATAGTTGCTAGATAACTTTCTTCTTGTTTTGTTACTTCATATTCTTTGTTATTTACTGTTATTGTACTTGGCTCAAAATTTGAACTACCTGTGTTTTCATAAGCAATATTTGTACTGTTAAATTGGATAGCAATTGGCTCTTTCTTTGCAAATTTATTGCTTTCTTGACCATTTTTTATAGTTTTAATATTACTTATATTAAATTTATAATCTAATGCCATTGTAAATTCTTTACTATATGTAAAAGATTCACCTATATATTCTTTTCCTTCAATAGTATCTTTTGCAGCATTATATGCTACACTAATAACAACTCTATAGTTTTTTCCTTCTTCTACTGGTACTTCTAAACGGTTTTGTCCAGCTGTTATATTAGATTGTATAACTTCTAATTGTGTTTCTTCTTTTGGTGTTTGTATTTGTTTTTGTGATGATATACTTGCAATTTCGTAAACCCTAAATTGAGCAGATGTAATACTTTGCTCTGCATCAACTAAATTAAAGTTTATATAAGCTTTTCCTTCAAAAGTTTCTTCTAATTTATAACTGCTTTCTTCTATATAAGGATATTCTTTTAAAACACTTACCTCAAAGTTATTGTCTATTTTTACTTCTGCTCCAGTATTTAAGATAACTTTGCTCATGTTATATTCTTTTTTTCCAGCTTGTGTTCCTACATCTAATTCTACTTTATAAACACCAGTTTCAATTTTTACATCATATTGTTGTCCATTAATAACTATTTTTTCAATAAATACATCCTCATAATTTATTTCAGCTTCAAATGTTATTTCTATTTGTTCATTTTTTTCTGGATAATAATTTTGTGTATCTATATTAATTAACTTTACATCATACTCTCTTTTGTTTTCTATTTTTTGTATTAAAAGTGCTAAATCTGTAACTGTAATTTCTCCATCATTATTCATATCTGCATTTTCTAATTTTTCTTCTGGTAAAGTCTTTAAATTTATTAAATGCATTTCTAATAAATTAACATCACGATAATCTATAACATTATCATCATTTAATTCACCTTTTGAAGAAATAATGCTAGTTGCATAAATTACTCCTAAAGATAGTATTATTAGTATTATTGCACAAATAATTATTCTTAATAAAAGTTTTTTCTTATCTTTCATAAATTATCCTTTCCCCTTTTATTTCCTATTTTATTTCTATTAAATTAGTTAATATTAATTTCATCTGTGCTAAATCATTTATTGTAACTTCATTATCATTATCTATATCTGTAGCTTTTAATTTTATTTCATCTAACAATTTCATTTTTATCAAATGTAGTTTTAATTCTGCTAAATCATTTATTGTAATACTTGAATCTCCATCTGTATCACCAATTACAATAATAGTATATTGTAGTGTATTTCCTACTTTTATTTTTGTTCCTGTAGCAATTTCACTATTTTCTTCTAATTCTATTCCATCTTTATCTGTAAAAATCATTTGTGGTGTTGTTGTTACATTTTCTAAAGTAACATTTTGCTTAAATTGCTCTACTGTCGTATTTGGCAATACTCTTGTTATATATTCTTTTCCTATATCATATTTATTTGATATGATTTTTTCTTGTTTTGGTTCTTCAGGCTTTTCCTCTTGTTCCTCAATAATATTGATTTCAAGTTTTGTTTGTTCTACTTTTATATCTTTTTCTCCTTCTGAGGTTACAATGTCTTTTATAATTATATCTGTTATAGTTGCCTTTGCTTTTTCTTTTGCTTTTAATGTAATTTTTACTACTTCTTCTGGTACATTACTTCCAACTTTTTTAATTGCTACAAATTCACCAGTGCTTTTGTTATATTTTAACTCTTCCCAATTATTTTGGCACACAAAATTTGCTTGTGTTACTTCCTCAAATATATCACTATTATACTCTAATGTTGCTTTATAAGCATTTAATCCGTTTTTTATTTCTTTATATTCATTAAATTTCAAAGTAATAGTAACTTCTTGTCCTCCTTTTACATCAATTGTTGAACCACTTATTTCTGCTTTTAAATTTGCCTTTGAAAATACACTTGCAACTAATAAAATTAAAATAACAATTCCTATTACTATAATTATTTTCTTTTTCATGTCTCATCTCATCCTTCTTTATTAAATATTTTCTCTTATTATAGAATATCATGTTCTCTTATTTACATCAAGTAACATCCTTTTTTATTTTACACTCTTTTCTTACGCATAGTTGACTTTTATCTCTATTTTAATATTTATTTACAAATTTATTACTTTTTTTTTACATAATTTTTTATTATTCTCCAAATTTATTATATCCCTATGCTTTTATCATTTCTTATATTTCTTGTAGTGATAAAATTCACCACGCACCTCCTTGTGTTATACTCTGTTTATTGCAGTTATTGTTTTAAAAAATAAATTTAACTTTTCTAGCTAAATTTCAATGTCTTTTATATATTAAAAGTTATTTCAATTTTATTTTTAGAATATACTTCTATTTTATTTATTATCTCTTTTAGAATTGCATTGTTTATAAAGCTTCCATTTTTAAATTGAGATATTATTTCTCCTATTCTTTCATCTTCTTGTGTATTACGATTATTATCTAGTTCTTCCATTAAATCTTTAAACTTTTCTATTTTTGCTTTTGCTATTGCATATTCTACTTTAAATTGTTGTGTTGTTATATCTTGTTCACATTTCTTTTTATACAAAACACTTTTTTTCCTCTCTAACTTCTCTATTTCACTTTTATACTCTCTCATCTTTTTTGTATTCTTATCATTTTTTCTATAACAATAAATCAATTTATCTTTAATTTCAATTAAATTTATTTTTCTTATAACTGCTATTTTTATAATTTCGTTTAAGTCTTTTTCTTTAATATGTATATTATTTTTACATTTCTTTTTATAAAATAAACTGCAATTAAACCTACTACTTTCAGATAAAAATCTTTTTTTATCTGCTGACTTATATATCTTATATTGTAGTTTTCTTTTGCAATGTCCACAATACACTAAATCTTGTAATAAGAATTCGTGCTTTACTTTTATTTTAGCTTGTTTTCCACTTTTTATTTCTTGCACTTTATCATATTTTTCTTTTTCAATTATTGCATCATGTGTATTTTCTTTAATAATCCAAGTTTCTCTTTTCCTATTCTTTATACAAGTTTTATTTATACAATTAACATTATACTTATTTATTATTGTATTTCCGACAATAAAATGGATTTCCTAAAATATCATTTATTTGTTCTGCACTCCACTTTTTAGTAGCATTTTTTAATTTCATATATCTACTAGGATTTTTTATTTTATTAATATTTAGATACTCTGCTATTTGACTACTTTTTTCCCCATTTATATACATATCATAAATTTTTCTTATATTATCTGCAACATCTTCATCTATAATTATTTTGTGTTTGTCATTTTCTTTCTTTTTATATCCATATGGAGCATAGTGTTCTACAAATTGTCCTGTTTCTTTCATCGCATTTTTATTTGCTTTTATTTTTTTTGATATATCTGTAATATAATATTGGTTTGCTATTCCTCTAAGCATTATACTATCATCAATTTCATATCTATCACCACTATCTATAAACTCTGTTACTGATATAAATCTTACATCATTATCTGGAAAAAATACTTCTGTATACCACCCTGTTTTATTTTTATTACGAGTTAATCTACTTATATCTTTTACTATTACCATATTTATAGTTCCTCTTACTATATCTAGCATCATTTCATTAAGTGCTGGTCTTTTGTCTAATATTCCAGAATATCCATTATCTACATATTCCTTAACTATCTTATATCCTTTTTTATCAGCATACTTAGTTGTAATTTCCCTTTGTGCCTCTATACTATTATTTTCCTCTTCATGTTCCTTTGATAGCCTTAAATATATTCCTACCTCATACTCCCTCATATTAAGCCACCATCCTAAAGACATTATATTTATAATATATATATATTTGATTATCATTGTCAATTCTAATATCATATATCATTTCTGATATTATATTTTTATTAAATTCTTTTCTATCT
>CATKFT010000120.1 GCA_949747745.1 uncultured Clostridia bacterium | reverse complement strand
TATGCTATTAAGTCATTTTTACTGTTAGGATATTTTTTTGAAAACCATGTATTTTTAGTATTCATATATCCATCAAAATCTACTACTACCTTATCATAGCTTTTTAATATTTCTTCATCTTCAGCAGCCTTTTCTAGCTTTTCTTGTGATACTAATTTAAAAAACTTAACAGGGTTTTTACCAACTGTTTCCCATAAATCAATATCGATTTCTTTTAATAAATGTAAGTACTCACTATTCCAAGACCACCATAAATTATTTGCTATTTCTGATAAACGGTTAATTCTCTTTGGTAATTGTGGATTTACTGTAATCCTATTAAACATGTACATTTCTAATTTCCTCCTTAGTTATTTGTTCATTTTATCAATTAGTATTTTAATATATTTATTATCCATGATAATAAGTAAAATGTCAAATATTTTTTAGTATTTTTTTGATTTTTTTTAATATTCATGTTATACTACTGTTATAAAAGTTTTGGAGGAATGTTTATGGGTAAAATAATTGATATGCAAAATAATCAAGATAAAATAGGTTTTAATTATATAAAAAGAAGGAATCCTAAATTAGATACAAAAGGAATTAAAAATTTTTATAATAAATTACGTCTTGCATATAAACCTGGTATTGAAACAGAATATTCTTTAACAAGAGAACAAAAAAAATTTGCAAGAACTGTCCGTGGAACTACTTTGGGAATAATGGTACTTGCTTCTAGTATAAGTATTGGCGAAGTTATATCTAATCATATGATAAGAGAAAATAATAAGACTGAGAACTATATAGAACTTCAGGCATTAGAAATTCTTTCTAAAGAAACTGTGCTTGATAATGCAGAACAAACTTTAATAGAAATTATATTCCCTACCATACATATTTATCCAAAAAGTGTTCATGTTTCATATCCTTCAAGAGATGAATATAAAAACTTAAATTCTGTTCAGGTAGAAAAATTAGTTGGACAAAATTATAATTCTTATTATAGATATATTAATGAACAAGAGAATGTTAATAAAGATAATTCAGAAATTTTTAATGAATTTGCAAATATGATGATTAAAATTAAAAATAATTCTAAACCAAGTCAAGAAGATTTAGAAAAATTAGAAGAATTAACTGAACAAGTTTCTGAAATGAATTTGAAACTTGATAAAAATAATATAATAAATTCAGATGAAAAAAATATGGATTTAGAGAGATAAAAAAGGAGGTTTTCCTCCTTTTTTATTATAATTTACAATATTTTAAGTAGAGCCTCATCCTTTTTATTTAAATTCTTTCATATCTTCTGTAATCTCTGGTTCTTTTAAGTCTTCATCTGTTACATTATTAAATTCATATGTATATGTATTTATTATCTGTTTTTTAGCTCCATCTTTTGATTTTAAAAAACCACTATCTGCTTTCATTATTAAACCAGTTTCTTTGTCTATGTATGTATTCTTGTAAATAACACCATTGACAAGATAACAATTTTTACCATTTAATTTTGCATCTTTTATAGTATGCATAAATGAAACATTTAACATTTCAGCTAAATTATTGTTTCCACTAGTTAAAGTGCTAACATGTATTTTTGCTACAGTATCAATCTTCTCTTTACGAAATGCTTTTGCCTCTCCTGAATTTATTACATATGTACGTTCTTCCTCTCCATCATAAAACTTACATATTTCCGATGTTTCTCCTTCGATTTTATAAAACATTAATGATTTTTTTCCTTTGCAATAATATTCTAGTATTGTTTTATCATTATTAGTAACTTTCACATAGTAGTTATTACTATTTATATATTTAGGAATTTTAGAATCTAATTCTTTAATTATAATTATCTTTCTTACAGTTAAACCTATAATTATTATTGCTAATATTGTAATAACTAATAATATAATTTTAATAACTTTCTTCTTTTCCATATAAATTCCCCCTTTTTCTTCTGTAACATCTTATAAATGATACTTCTATTATATCACAACTTCTGTCTTTTTGCAAATTCTCGAAAACATATGTTTTTGCCTAATAAGATTTTACACTAACTTATATTATAATAAAATCAGTTTTTATCTTTATTTTTTTACTCTTATAGTAATTTAATAACTTTTTAATGTATAAAACTCCATATTAAATCCACAATATATAGTAAATATTAGCATTCAATTATTTTTCAATATTTGTTATTTTATATACAAGGTGGTTTGTTATGAAATTAGAAAATAAAAAAACAAGTATTAAAATCGGGAAACTTCTTAAAAGAACTAGAAAATCTCTAGGCTATACACAAGAAGAAGTAGCCGAAATGTTAGATTTAGCCTCTAGGTATATATCTGATATAGAAAGAGATAAAACAAAAGGAAGTGTAGATACTTTGGTTAAACTTTGTAATATTTATCATATTACACCTACTTATGTTTTGCAGGAATATTTAGATGTTACTGATGATTATAAAATAGACCCAAATATTGTGGGATTTTATAGTTTGAGTAACCGTGATAAAGAGATTGTGGCTGAGCTGATTAGATATATGAACAAAAAGGAGGATTAACTTTCCTCCTTTTTTGCTCTATTTTCTATAATTTGTATACAAAATATTTTATTATAAAAACGTTATTCTCCTAATGCATAAATACACATACCTCCATAATATGAAAAAGTAGCTTTTATATTTGTATCTAAATTTTAATGGCGTTTATCTATTTTTTATGTGGTATATTGTAAAAAATGAAAATTTATTATATCCTCAATGTATCTTATTCCTCAAAGTATAAGTTTTTCCAGTATCCTCTATTTCCAGGATACCCTCCGTTTGTACACCAAGATGCTATTTCAAACCTAACCAAGCAAACATTCTCTAATTCATTCAAGTCAACTTCAAAATTAACATTTTTTGATGCTGTATCAGATACTTGGGCAAGAAGTTTATTTAAAACTTCTACAAAGTTTTCATCTCGTTTTTCATAGCAAATAATACGTGCATTTTCACAAGTTTGCCAGCTGTTTGATGAAAAAGAGACAGTTCCTCCAAATTTACTAAATTTTCCATATGTATCAAAAAATTTTTCAATATCCCAGTCAAATCTTACATAGCATGTAGCATAGTCAGTTCCTGTAATATATGCACCAAAGTTATTTAAAGCAAGCGACCATCCACTATTAATAAAAATTGAACCAACAAATTTATTCGAAATAAATAAATCACTTAATCCCAAACCGAAGTTCTGAATAATCACTTAGGTTTACTTTCTTTTTTTCTACTATAATCATACAATCTTCAGAAAAATCCCCACATTTTCCAGTTATTGTTGCTGTTCCTACTGCAACTCCTGTTACTGTTCCATCTTCTGATACTGTTGCTATATTTGCATCTGATGTAGTCCATGTTATTTTATCTGTTGCATTGCTTGGTTCTACTGTTGCTGTTAGTTTTGTTGTGCTTTCTCTCATTACTGTTGCTTCTTTTGGTGTTACTGTAAAACTTGTTGCTGGTTCTTTTACTGTTACCTTTACTTCTGCTTTTACTCCACTATTTTCTTCTGTTATTGTTACTTTTACATTACCTCCAGTATTTCCTGATGTTAAACTTATTTTTCCCTCATTGTTTTCTTCTGCTACTGCATTTACTACATTTGTATCTTCTGATGCTACTACTATTTTATTTTTTATTATAGTTTCTTCTGTTCCTAATTCAGTTGGTTCTTCTTTTATTTTTGGCTTCCCATTATCAAATATTATTTCATGATATTTTCCTTGTATTTCTACAAAATATTTTACTTTTCCTTCTGCATATTTTATTGTATATATTAAACTTGTTGTAGTATTTTTTTCCATTTTAATTTCATTATTTAAAACTATTTTTTCAACAGCATCTGTTCCACTTAACTGTTCTTTTATCTTATATCCTTGTTCTTTTAAATCATTTACTATTTCTTCTATTGTTACTTTCTTTCCTTCTGCTAATTCTTCTGTCTTTTTATCCATATATATAAGCTCTAACTGTTCTTCTACCTCTTTTATTTTTGTTATTGCTACTGCATCTTTTGCTGTTCTAAATATGCCTCTTTCTCCGCAAAGTCAAGTTTAGTGTTACTCCCGCTAATATTAACAATACTATTATTGTTATCATTAGTGCAATCAGTGTTATCCCTCTTTCTTTTGTTTTTCTCATACTTTTATTTCTCCTTTTTATTTGTTTTCCTATATTTTATATTTAGTAATACTATATTTCAATAAAAAGAAGAAATGTTTGTTATCATAACTATGCATATTCTCTTTCCATAACATTTTTATTTTCTAATTATAATTCTCTATATCCCATTTACTATTTTATATTATTTAACTCCTGTATCAAATTTTTATATTTTATATAAAATATATCCTTATCCTTGTTATCAATTGAAGCTTGTAGCTCTTTTATTAATATATATGCCTTATTAATATTAGATTGATTGTTAGTTTTTGAATTTATATTATTTATAATTGGCATAAATGCTTGTTCTGCATTTGATAATTCACTTTTTATGCCCGCTAAATTATTCCCCTCTACCATTGCATAAGCATTTAATATGCTAGACTTTGTTTGATATATATTAGTAACTGTAACATCATTTGATACATATACTATATATTTAGGTATATATGAATAAAGTTTTGCAAGATCTGTTAAGCTTGCTTCTTTATTTTCATTTTTTATGCTTTGAGTTGCAGCATCTAAATCAGCATTAAAGTTTAATATATCTTGATTATTTACATTTATTTTATATAAATCTAATATAATTGTTGACCAACTAGAATATAATTTTTCTATTTCAGATTTTACAATTTTCCAGTCTGTTTTTCTTTCTTGTAACAGTATTTCATTTCCTTCCATTCTATATTTTATATTGCTAGAACTTTCTTTATTTTGTGAACCTGACATATCAGAGTTTCCACTAGAACTGCCTCCGACCTGAGCTACTTGTTTCTTCTTGTGTATTTGCTTCTTGTTCTTTTGAACCACTAGAAGCATTACTGCTTTTTGTATTACTACTTCCTTCTTCTTCATTTACTTGTTCTGCTTTTACTATATAATTTTGAATAGAAATTCCATTTATGTTGTTTAACATATCCACTAATTTTGTATCTAAATATGCTATTTCACTATTAATTTTATCTTTTAGTATTTCACTTTCATTGTTTTTACCACATCCTGCTAAAGATATGCTTAAAACATAAAGCATACACATATATATTAATACAGTTTTTGTAATATTTTTCATAAAATTTCATTCCTTCC
>CATKFT010000119.1 GCA_949747745.1 uncultured Clostridia bacterium | reverse complement strand
TGAGTAGATATGCAACAATCGAAGAAACTCTAAATAATAAATATATTGATGTTGATTTTATGATTGAAAAATTTACAGAAGCATTAATAAATGATGCCAATAAAGGAGATAGGAATATTTCTCAAAGAACAGCACTTAGAAAGGTATATTATCATTATTTAAAAAGTGCAACAAATGACTTTGTTGGTGATCCACTTGGTACAGATATTGAAATAACACATATAGGAACAGCACAAGAATTGGTAGAAAAAATTAATGCAAGACCATATGGATATTATATTTTAGATAATGACATAGATTTTTCAGAAATAAAAACAAATGTTACAAAAACATTTATGGGAAAATTAGACGGAAATGGACATAAAATAATAGGAAATACAACTCCAATTTTCCAAAAAATAAGATATGGAAGTGTTACAAATTTAGTAATAGAGAGAACTAACATTCCAAGCAATATTGCAAATGTAGGTGCTTTAGCAGCAAGAACAGAATATAGTGTATTAGAGAATATTCAAGCTAAGGAAATTAAAATGAATTTTGGTGGAAGAAATGAATTAAGTCTAATTGGTGGAGCTGTAAGTACTGTAACATATAAAGATTGTACAGCAGATGCATTAAAAGTTAAAATATCAAGTATAGAAGATATTGATAAAATTAAGCAAGACCTAGGAGGCATATTTACTATAGAAGAAGATTTAGACTTTACAGATTATACAACTACAACAAGTGCAGTTATAACAGGAATATTTACAGGAAAAATAGAAGGTAAAGGACATACAATTTCAAACTTAACAAATTTAAGCTTATTTGAAAACTTCAGAGGAACAGTAGAGAATTTGAATATTAGCAATTTTACTAATACAAGTACTGGAAGAGGAAATGGAGATTTTGTTACAGCTTTTGCTCAAGAAACATTTACAGCAACTTTCAAAAACATGAGATTTGAAAATATTACTTTATCAGGAAGAAATAATGTTGCAGTAGTAACTGGAATGGATGGAAGAGATAATGCAAATTCTGTATTTGAAAATATATCTGTTAAAAATGCTAATGTAACAGGAACAGGTGTATATGTA
>CATKFT010000118.1 GCA_949747745.1 uncultured Clostridia bacterium | reverse complement strand
TTATATTTAAGTTATAAACATCTATTTTTAACGATAATGTAAATAATACAAAAACTATGCCTGTTAGTATTTCAAATAAAAAATAACGTATTCCAATTTTGTTTTTACAGTACCTACATTTTCCTCTTAAAAATAAATAACTAAAAACTGGTATTAAATCTAAAATTCCTAACTTATGATTACAGTTTGGGCAATATGAGTGAGTATGTGTTATATCTTCACCTTTAGGAAGTCTATATGTTGCAAGTGTAAAAAAGCTGCCAAAATATATTCCAAGTATAAATATAATAATTAACAATATAGTTTCTAGCATTTTAGTTTCTCCTTAGTTTACACCAAATGGCATATACATAAAAAACTGCATATGCCATTTAGTTTATTTAATATTAAATTATCTTATATACCATCTAATACACGATTTACTTCATCGTCAAATCTGTCTAGTCCTTCTTGTTCTTCACGTGATGCATTAACATAATTTGTTTTAGCTCCTTGAGCTGTTTTGAAGATACCTCTATCACCTAATGTTAATGAAAGTGTAACTCCTGCAAGTATTAATAATACTATAATTGTAATCATTAATGCTACTAATGTGATACCTTTTTGTCCTTTTAGCATAAAAAACTCCTCCTTAAAATTATTTTTTTTGATATATTTATTTTTATAAATATAGCCTAAGTTTATTTTGTTCCTGTATTTGGTAAATAATTACCTACAGAATTCGGATTTTTAGTACTATTATTAGTAGTACTGTTTGTATTTTTATTTGAATTATCATTTGTTGTTGTGTTGTCATTTCCTGTTGTATCCTGTCCAAAAGGATTTACTTTTCCTTTTTGATAATCTTTTGTTTTTTCATAATTTTTTAAATCTGTTCCATCTATTTCATATACTATTTGTGTTTTTTGTTCTTCTTCTTCACTAATATAATCTTCTAATTCTTGTTTTATTGTGTTTGGTGCTTGGTATTGTTCAATCTTAGGTACTATTTTATTTGTTGGTATATAGTCATATAAAAACACACCTAATACTAGAAATATTGCTGCTAATATCAATAATATAATAAACAGCTCTTTTATAAATGTCTTCATTGCAGTCCTCCTTTTACTTTTTTAGTTCACATATTTATCTTTCCCATTTGCAAAAATTTAATAATTATTTTTTCTAACTATTTGCAGATGTATCTGTTTCTAGTTGTTGTGATGTTGTTCCATTTTGATTTGTATTTGTTGTCCCTTGTACTTGATTCACATTTGTTGAATTACTTACTGCTCCATCTACTTTAATATTAATCTTTTTAACATTAAATGTTGCTTGTAAATTTTCTGTACTTGCAGATGTTGGAACTAATTTAAAACTTTCAATTTTAAAACCTAATGAAGAATCTTTTTCAAGTGCTGATACAAATTCAGATATTGAAACATAGCTTCCTGTTACTGTAAAATAGATATCATATTCTTGTGATACTCCACTTGCTGCTCTTCTTAGTTCATATCTTAAATTAATTCCCTTATCTTTTGCATGGTTTCCTAATCTAGTTTGTAAATATTCTGTTTCATATGGTCTTGTTATACTTGCAAGTTCAACATTTTCATCAGAACTATTTAATACCTTATCATTGTATTCTTCTTTTGCTATTGTAAGTTGTTTTGCACTATTATTTAAATCTGATATAGCTTTTGGTTGTTCCACACTTGTTAGTGTGCTTAAAGCTTGAAGATTATTATCAATTTGAGCATTTTTATCTTGCATACCTGACACTGATAATATTTCAATTCCTAATACATTAAGTCCATTAAATATTACCATGTAACCAACTACTAATAATAGGACAATTAATATAGATATTAATATTTTCCTCATAATTTTGCTTTCTCCTTTATTAAATTGGCAAATCGCCTTCAATTGTTGTTGTTATTGGTCCATCTTGTGTTGTTTTTTGACCACTATCTGATATAACATTTGTTAAAATATTATAATTTTTAATTCCTGCTTTTAAATATCCTAATTGGTCATAAGTGTTGGCTTGTGCATTAATAACAATCTTTGTTCCACTTGTATTTTCAATAGATGTAATTTGTACACCTTTTGGTATGCTAAACATAATTTGATTTAATAATACTGGAATAGCATTTTTTCTTTTATTTCTTTCCTCTAATTCAGCATTTAAGTTATTTAGTCTTTCTGTCATACTTATATATCTACTTGTATTTGCTTTAATTTTAGATGTATCATTATTTATTGATGATATTTGACTATTTGCATCATTTGTAGCTTTTGATATTTCTTCTAGCTTCTTAGTCATAGAACTGTTCAAATATATTGACATAGCACTATATACAAATATAAGAATTAATATAGAAGTTGCAAATCTTATTAATGTATGTTCTAATGCTGTTAATTCTCCTTTTAAATCAAAACTAAAATTCAAATTGAATTTACTCTTTTTTTGTTTTGATCCTCCTCCAACATCCATTGTCAACCACTCAGGCAATTTATCTTTAAAGCTTTCTTTTCTAAAATTCATTCCCTTAAGTCCATCACCTAATCCTTGCAATGCCAAAGCGATTCCTGAGTTTACTTCTATATAGTCTTTCATATTTATTTTTGCACCGTACATTTTTTATAAAATATGGTTTTAATATTTCACATTTTATATCTTTTAAATATTCTTGGAAATATATATCTATATTATTAATAACAGATACTGTTCCAGTTAAATATACTTTATCTATTTTATTTAAACTATCGTTTGTTATTTTCCTAACAGCTCCTACTATATTATATAATGTAGGCATAATATCATCTAAATAGTCATTTTCTTCATATTGTAAGTCTTTTCCTTCTTGTGTATATATTGTTGTATTCTTGCATATTTCATATGCTTTTAAATATGAATTTTCTTTCATATTTATATTAGATAAAATTTGACTAGCACCTTCATCTATTACTTGTACATCTACAATTTTTTTGTCTAGTATAGTTGTGACTGTTGTTTTATCTTCTATATTTACAATAATAGCATTTTCATTATCTTTATAATCTAATAAATTCCCTATTGTTGTACCCATTGGTGATGCATTTGTAACTCTATATCCTTCTAATTGTTGTTCTTTTTTTGCAAGGTCTGCTTTACTTGCTGATACATGTATTGCTTTTACTTTTTCTTTGTCTTCTAAATCTCCTACTAAAACATATCTTGTTTCAAATGCGTCTTTATTCACTCCATGATCATAACAAATAGACTCAAACTCTGTATTAAGTACATTTTGCATGTCTTTTTTATTTAGTAGACTAAATAAATGAAAGTAGTTATATGTTTCATTTGATAAATTTATACTAATTGGTATTTTATAGCTATATGTCTCTTCTATAACTTGAGATATTGCATCATTAATTTTATCAAAAAACTTAATACCAAATGCATCTATTTTAACAACATCATTATCTTTTGAAACTTTTGCGTATTTAATTACATTTTCTTCAATATACAAACCTAGACAAGTTGACATTTTTTTCTCCTTTGTTATATTTTACTTCTTTTATATTTTATGTTTAACATTTTTTTATATTTAATACTTATATTTTTATGAAATTCTGACATTTTTTATCATTTTAGTTATTTTTTTCTAGTTTTTAGTTCATTTTCCCAATTATTGTATTATTATTTTATTATTTTTTAATTAAATGTCAATAGATTTAATTCAATTGTAATTCAATTGTAATATTTTTGTAATACTATTTGTTTTTTCAAGTTTGATATTGTTAAAACGATATAAATAAATTAGTATATGTTAGAATAATATATTTTGTATTAGTAATAAAAATCTAAATATCTAAGAAGCTAAAAAAATACACACAGTATTTTGTAATACAATAAAGTTAAAATATGCTATTTTAACTTATACGTTTGATTTTACATATAAAAAATCCATCTGTGTCTTTACTTGGTAATATTTTTTCTTTCTTTTCTACTATATACTTTTTATTGTTTTGATTTTTTTCCATATTTATATATTGTAACCATTTTTCAATTATATCTTCATTTTCACTTTTTAAAATACTACATGTAGAATATACTATATTTCCACCTATTTTTAAATATTTTGCTCCACTATTTAAAATTTCAAATTGTATTTTTGTAATTTCTTCTACATCTTCTTTTTTTCTTTGCCATTTTATATCTGGTTTTCTCTTCATAACACCAAATCCAAGACATGGAACATCTATTAAGATTTTGTCAAATTTATCTATATAAGATTTTTCTATAATTGTTGCATCTTTTATTTCTGTTTTTATTATATTTATTCCGAAGTCTTATAGCATTTTTAGTTACTAATTTAATACGATGTTCATATATATCATTTGCTATAATTATTCCTCTGTTTTCCATAATTTGTGCTAAATGTGTTGTTTTTCCTCCTGGCGCGCTACATGCATCTAATACTACATCTCCTGGTTTAGGTGCTAAAATTATACCTATTTTTCCTGCCCCAATATCTTGTACTGTATAAAAGCCTTTTTTAAATAGTTCATGTTCTCCTATATTCTTTACATTTTTTATATAAACAAAATTTTTTAATTCACTTTTTTCATATTCTATATTTTTTTCTTCTAGTTTTTGTAAAAATTCTGTTTCATCTATTTTTAATGTATTTATTCTAATAGTAGTTTTTGGCTTTTCATTTGAATATTTACATATTTGCTCTACTTCTTTTATTGAATATTCTTTTAATAGCTCTTTTATTAGCCATTCTGGCATAGAATATACTTTTGACATCTTCATAACTTTATCTTCAATATTAAATAACTCTTGATAATCTTTCTTTTCAATTTTTCTTAATATAGCATTAACAAAACTTACAGATTTATTAGCATATTTTTTTGTTAAATTTACACCTTCATTAACTGCTGCACTTATTGGAATTTTATCTAAAAATAAAATTTGATATGCTGATAGCCTTAAAATATTTAAAACCCATTTTGACATTTTCTTTAATTTAATTTTTGAATATTTTTGCAAAATAGTATCTATTGTTAGTTTCCAAGTAACTGTTCCATAAACAATTTCTGAAATCAAATTTATATCTTTATTGTGCAAATTTTCTCTATTTCTATTTATAAATTCATCTAGAACAATATTTGAATATCCCTGTTCTACATCAATTTTGTATAAAATTTTTAAACTAATTTCTCTTGCAAAATCTATCTTCATTGCTTGTCTCCTTTTTATATATATTATCATACTATTTTTTTATATTCAATTATAAAATAATATTTTCTATTTCTTACTGTAGGTTTGTCAAATATATACCACACTTAATTGAAAATAATATTTTCTACTTCTCACTAGCTACAAACTCTTACAATTACATATAGTCTACTTCCATTAAGTAATATATTTATTTTTTTGAAATTTTGCATAATATTTTACATTTTGGGAAAATTATCTATAGAAAATTTAAAAACGGAGGTTGATATAAATGGCTGTTGAAAAACATTTAAAAGTAACAGGAACATCTGAAATTTCTTGGAAAGACGCAATCATTAAAACTGTTGGTGAAGCTTCAAAAACAATTGATTACTTAACTGGTGTTACTGTTTTAGAACAAAAAGCAAAAATTGATGGTAAAAAGATATCTGAATATTATGTTGATTTAGATTTATCTTTTACAATAGACAGAGATAGAGATTAATAAGGAGGGATTTTTTTGAAACCTATTGAAACAAAAAAAGATTATCAAGACTATGTAGACAAAAAATCCCCTAATTCACCTATTATTAAAAATTGCTTTAATGCTTTTTGGGTTGGTGGACTAATTTGTTCTATTGGTCAAATTATTTTTAATTATTGTAAATTTCGTGGTATGGATGTGCAAATGTGTAATACTATTGTGTCTGTTATATTAATTGGTATTAGTGCATTTTTAACTGGACTAAACTTATTTAATAGAATAGGTAAATTTGCAGGAGCTGGCTCTCTTGTACCTATTACAGGTTTTGCAAATTCTATTGTATCCCCTGCTATGGAATACAAGTCTGAAGGTTATGTTATGGGAGTTGGAGGTAAAATGTTTACTGTTGCAGGTCCTGTTTTAGTATTTGGTATTTCTGCATCTATTGTAGTGGGAATAATATACTTAATTTTTAATACCCAATCAATTACGTTAGTTTAAGAAAGGATGATTTAAATGCAAAAAATTGGAAAACACACTGTAAAATTTGATAATCCTCCAAGTATTCTTCAAACTGCATCTATTGTTGGTCCAAAAGAAGCTGATCGGACCACTTGCTAGTTATTTTGATAATTGCCTAGAAGATGAATTTTGGGGAGAAAAAAGTTGGGAAAAAGCCGAAAGCAAGATAATAAAAGAAACAGTAAATACTGTTATTGCAAAATCTGGACTTGCAAGTGATAAAATTGATTACTGTTTTGCAGGTGATTTATTAAATCAATGTATATCTTCAAGTTTTGGATTACGTGAATTAAATATTCCTTTTTTAGGTATATTTGGCGCATGTTCTACTTTTGTAGAAGCACTTATGTTAGGAGCTATTTTTACAGAAAGTGGAGCTCGGAGAAAATGCTCTTTGTGCTGCTTCTAGCCACTTTTGTAGTGCTGAAAAGCAATTTAGATTTCCATTAGAACTTGGAAATCAAAGGCCACCATCATCACAGTGGACTGTAACTGGTTCCGGTGCTGCAATTGTTTCAAAAACAGGAAATGGCCCCTTCATAACACATATTACTCCACGGTAAAATTGTAGACATGGGTATAAAAGATGCAAATAATATGGGAGCTGCCATGGCACCTGCTGCACTAGATACTTTACTTACTCACTTTAAAGACACAGGTCGTGCTCCAAGTTATTATGATGCTATTTTCACAGGTGATTTAGGGCATATTGGTAAAGATATTTTAATAGAACTTGCAATGACAAAAGGATATAACATTAAGTCTAATTACAATGACTGTGGTGTATTAATTTTTGATAAAGAAAAACAAGATACTCACTCAGGACGGTAGTGGTTGTGCTTGTTGTGGTACTGTATTTTCTGGATATATTTATAAAATGTTACAACAAAAGAAATATAAGAAAGTATTATTAATTGCAACAGGTGCTCTAACAAACTCTACTACTTCACAACAAGGTGAATCAATACCTGGAATTGCACATGCTGTGGCAATTGAACTTTAGGAGGTGGAAGTTAAATGGATTTTTTGGGAAGCATTGATTGGATGCAAATGTTAAGATGTTTTGTTGTGGGTGGACTTATTTGTATAATAGGTCAAGTTTTAATAGATAAGACAAAATTAACTCCTGCTAGAATTTTAGTTATTTTTGTAACTTGTGGTGCTGTTCTTGGAGGACTTGGAATTTATAAATATATAGTAGATTTTGCAGGATGTGGCGCAACTGTTCCTTTAACAGGCTTCGGTAATGCCCTTGCAAAAGGAGCAATTGAAGAAGTTGCAAAATCTGGATTTATAGGTGCTTTTATTGGTGGAACAAAGGCCGCAGCACGGACGGAATTGCAGCAGCCATATTCTTTGGCTATGTAGCATCACTTATTTCTAAACCTAAAATGAAAAAGCAGTAAAAAAACGACCTTAGAGTCGTTTTTTTATGCTTTTTTTGCTATTTCTGCTATTTTTGCAAAAGCAGGCATATCTGTTACTGCAAGTTCTGCAAGCATTTTTCTGTTTATTGTTACATTTGCTTTTTTTAGTCCATCAATTAATTTAGAATATGTTAATCCATTCATTCTTGCTGCTGCATTTATTCTTGTAATCCATAGTTTTCTGAAATTACTTTTTTTATCTTTTCTTCCAACATAAGCATACATACCAGATTTCATAACAGCTTGCTTTGCCATTCTGAATCTATAATGCTTTGCACCATAATATCCTTTTGCTTGTTTTAATATCTTTTTATGTTTTTTACGTGTAATTATTGCACTTTTTACTCTTGCCATTTTTCTTCTCCTTGTTAATAAATTTAGGTTTTTAGCATGGTTTTACCTATAAACCTTTTAATATTTTAGTATAATAATTATTTAATTTTAGTTACCATATGGTAATAACTTTTTAATTCCTGCTTCTACTGTTTTATCAGCATAAGTATTTGCTTTTCTAGACATTT
>CATKFT010000117.1 GCA_949747745.1 uncultured Clostridia bacterium | reverse complement strand
TTTACTATATAAAACTATTTTTAGTATTTCCATAAAAATTACCTTTTATTCTCAAGTATATATAATATATAAAAATCAAATAATATATTATGATATGTTTAATTTTAAAAAACAATTTTATAAAGAAAGTTTCAAATATAATTACTATATTTCTATTAGTGTATTGAACAATAAAATATTTTTGTTTTGGAAAGGAATATAAAAAATTATGTATACAATTGTAAATTTATATAGTGATAAAAAAGGGGAAATATCAAGATTTCTTTCACATTTTTACAATAAAAATGTTCATATAGATAATGATTTAAAGTGGGAAAAAAAATACGACAATTCTATTGAAATTGCCGATATTATTGGTGGTTTTATTGATAATAATGATAAATACAAAATAAATATGTGGATTAGCTTAGATGAAGGTACTTTTATAAATGTAACTCAATATAATGGTGATGATATTATAAAATACTTATATGAACGTTTTCCTTATTAAAAAATGTTCTTAATAAAGAACATTTTTTCTATTTATATAATTTTTAAACTAGAACTGTATTTTTTTAATAATAAAAAAAGTATTAACTAATATTGAATGAAAACCGCTTATCTATTGTCTAAATTATAATTTAATTAACAATTTCATTACATTTCTAACATTATTGTAACTGGTCCATCATTTGTTAAACTAACTTTCATATCTGCACCAAAAATCCCATTTTCTACAATAATTCCTTGATTTTTTGCTTCTTTAATAAAATATTCATATAACTGGTTTGCATGTTCTGGTTTTCCAGCAAGAGTAAAACTTGGTCTGTTTCCATTAGAACAATCAGCATACAAAGTAAATTGCGATATGACAAGTAACTGTCCATTAACATCTTTAATAGATAAATTCATTTTATCATTTTCATCACTAAAAATTCGTAAATTAGTAATTTTATTAACCATCTTTTTTGCAGTTTCTTCAGTATCTTCATTAGATATACCTAATAAAACAACAAAACCTTTTTCTATTTCGCCAACTATTTTATTATCTACTACTACATTTGCACTACTAACTCTTTGTATAATACTTCTCATTTCTTAATTTATTCCTTGTATAATATATTTAGGTTTTTCAAATTGGATTTTCCTATAAAACCATATATTCTTTTATTCTTCATTTTGTTTAAACCCACAATTTGGGCAATAATTACAAGCTATTTCTATTTCATCAAAACAATTTGGACATTGCTTTTTATCTTTTAAAGACAATAGTTCTTTTCTTTCGTCTTCTATTACAGAACATATATCATCAATTTGAATACAATACTCTTCTAATATCGATTCTAAATCAATATCAATATCTTTATCATTTACATGGTGCATATATACTTTTTTTCCTACTTCTTCATATATTTCTTCTATTTTTGTTTTATTCTCATTTATAGACATTTTTAATTTTGCTTCTTTTGCTAATTTCGTTGTTTTTTCAGTGGTATATTTGTATGTTTCGCTTGCTTTTTTTCCTAATTTATCCAAAATTTCCATTTGGTTTACCTCCATATTAAAGTTTTTCCTTAGTATTAGCAATTTTTCTAAAATTTATTCGCTTTTTTTATCACGAGTCATAAGCATTGTTACAGCTTCTTTTGGATTTAGCCCATTATATAACACATCATATACTGCATGTACAATTGGCATATCAACATCATAAAGTTTTGAAAGTTCATATGCAACTTCTATATTGTCTATACTTTCAATTGTCATACCAACCTCTTTTTTTGTTTCATCAATTGTTTTTCCAGACGCAATTAATTTTCCTGCTTTTCTATTTCTACTATGTTCACTTAAACATGTAACAATTAAATCTCCAAGACCAGTTAAACCATAAAATGTTTCTTGGTTTCCTCCCATTTTTACACCTAAACGGCTTATTTCTGTTAGTCCTCTTGTTATTAATGCAGCATATGAGTTATCTCCTAGTCCTAACCCAGTTGCAATTCCTGCACAAAATGCAATAATGTTTTTTAATGCTCCTCCAAGTTCTACACCTTTTACATCACATGATGTATATATTCTCATGTTTTCGTTCATAAATATTGAACGTATTTGTTCTTGCAATTCTTCATTTTTTGATGCAACAACCATTAATGTTGGTATGCCACGAGATACTTCTTCTGCATGACTTGGTCCAGATAGTATAGCATATTCTTTAT
>CATKFT010000116.1 GCA_949747745.1 uncultured Clostridia bacterium | reverse complement strand
CCTGCCATTAAAATTCTTCTATATATTTCATCTTGTGGATCCATAAAATGTACATCACATGTTGCTACTACAAGCTTTCCTAGTTTTTCTCCTAAAGCTACGATTTTTTTATTAATATCTTGTAAGCCTTCTTCATCTGGAACTGTTCCATTTCTTACCATAAACATGTTATTTCCATTTGGTTGAATTTCTAAATAGTCATAGTCTTTTGCTATTTGTTCTATTTCTTCATCTGATTTTCCTGCAACTATTGCTCTATAAAGTTCTCCTGCTTCACATGCACTTCCAAGTATTAACCCCTCTGAATACTGTTTATATAATGATTTTAGTATTCTTGGTTTTTTATAAAAATAGTTTAAATGTGAAAATGATACTAATTTATATAAGTTCTTTAATCCTACATAGTTTTTAGCAAGTATAATTGCATGGTAGCTTGGTAGTTTTTTAAAATCTGCTTTCCCTTCTCCTAATTTATCTATATCATCTACTGTTTTTACTTTATTTTGTTTTAACATATCTATCATTACTTTAAACACTTTAACAAGTGTAATAACATCATCTAATGCACGATGTGCAACATCTACATTTATTCCAAGCTTTTGTGCTATAATTCCTAATTTATATTTCTTATAATCTGGAAATAAATCTTTTGCAAGTCTTAGCGTATCTATATATGTATTTTCAAGCTTCATGCCTATTTTTTCTGCATTATATTTTATAAAACCAACATCAAAATCTGCATTATGTGCAACTATAACTCTATCGCCTATAAATTCTAAAAACTTTGGTAATACTTCTTCTATAGTCTGTGCATCTTTTACCATATCATCTGTAATATGTGTAACCTCTACTACTTCATCTGGAATTGGTTTTTCTGGATTTACAAAGCATTCGAACTCTTTTACCACTTCTCCATTTTTGTATATAACTGCACCAAGTTCTGTTATTTTTTCTGTTCTAAAAGATAAACCTGTTGTTTCTATATCTAAAACACAGTATTCTGTATCTATATCTTGATTTTTAGGGAAACTTACACATGGAGTTTTATCTGGCACAAGGTATGCTTCTACACCATAAATAATTTTCATGTCTTTATTATCTCTTCCTAATAGCTTATGCGCTTCTGGAAAGCTTTGCACAACTCCATGGTCTGTAATTGCAATTGATTTCCATCCCCATTTCATTGCTCTTTTTATTAAATCTGTAGCAGATGTCATACCATCCATTTGGCTCATTTGTGTATGCATATGTAGTTCTACTCTTTTTACCTCTGCATTATCCATCCTTTCTTGCTTTTTCTTAGCAGGTACTTCTACAATCACATTTGAAATAACTCCTATTTCTTTTGCAAATGGGTCAAATTGTGCTGTTCCCGAAAGACGTACAGCTTTTGCTTCTTCTAGTCTTTTTATAGCACCTTTTGCTTTATCTGCTTCTACAAATGCTTTACAAGTTATAGTACTTGTACCATCATATAAATCAAACATTATAAGAAATTTTCCACTTTTTAATTCACGTGAATCTGTATTAATAATTTCTCCTTCTAATGCTATTTTTCCACTATCTATTGATATATCAGCTACTTTAACAAGTGTATCTTTAATGTTTCCATTTCTTCCTAAAATTACTGGTGTTTTTTCTTCTTGCTCTTTCTTTTGTAATTCTTCTTGCAAAATACCGTTCTAATCCTTCTTCTTTATTTACTTCTTCTTGCTCTTTTTTGCTGTTTTCCTTGGCTTCTTCTTTTTCCTCCATTATTGTTTGAGCTTCACTAATTGCTTTTTCAATTTCATACTTCTCTGTCATTTTTGACTTATTTTCTATTTTTTGTATTTCTTCTTCATGTATTTCTTCTACATATTTTACTTTATATGTTTTTCCATATAAACTTTTTAATATTTTTTCTAATGCTTTATCAAAACCTCTTGCAAGTAAAAAATCTACTCCTGTTACAAAGACTGTTACTATTACAATATTATCTTGCACTTTTACCTTACTATTTTGTAAAATTACCTTTGTTAACTTATGTTTAGCTGAAATGTATTCTACAATGTTTTTCCATGAAGTTTCAATGCTTGGAATTTCTGTTTTTTCACTATACGCTGTGTGAAGTTCTACATTTTCAATATTAAACCTATCCTTTAAATAATTTTCAAATTCTAGTAATTCTTTTATTTTTATATATTGTTTACATTTCAAATTCATTTCTAGTTTATTAATCTTTTTAAACAAACTTATTTTTTCTATTTCACATGTATTAATTATTGCATCTTTATTATAATCACTAAATATTTCATACACTTTTTTTAATTCTTCCTGCATTAAAATAAGCCCCCTTTTACAAGAGCTATTTTATCATAACATACTTAAATTTAAAACAATAAAATTTAATTTTTTAAAATTTTAGTTATGTTCAGACTATAAGAATTAAACTAACATAAGTGAAGTAATATATTTTATCTAATATTCTTTACAGCATTAACTACTGTTAAAAAAGTTACTCCTGTATCTGCTAGTATTGCAAGCCATATTGGTGCTATTCCTATTATTCCTAATGTTAATACAATAGCTTTTACTACTAATGAAAAAATAATATTTGCTTTTACTACTTTCATTGTGCATCTTGCTGTTTTTATTATACTTGGTAATGTTCCTATATTATTTGATAATAATATTCCATCTGCTGTTATACTTGCAATATTAGCTCCTGCCCCCATAGCAATTCCGAAACTGCTACTTGCAAGTACTGGACTATCATTTATTCCATCTCCAACAAAAGAAACTTTCTTTCCTTTATTTTTTAAATCTTCTATTATTTGTAGCTTATCTTTTGGAAGTAATCCTGCTTTTACTTCATCTATATTTATTTTTCTTCCTACATTTTCAGCACTTTTCATATTATCTCCTGTTAACATTACAACTTCTCTTACTCCAATATTTTTTAAATCTTTTACTATATTTTCTACCTCTTTTCTTATTTCTTCTTCTAAAGTAATATATCCTACTATATTTTTATCTACAACTAAAACTATTGCATTTTGTGGTACTTTTCTATCCTCTGTAATTTCATATTTTTCTAGTAATTTACTATTTCCAAATAGTACTTCTTTTTCATCTATTTTCCCATATAAACCATGTCCTGCAATTTCTTTATAATCTTTTACTTCTTTTTGTTCTAATTCTTTACTATAATTTTTTATTGCTGTTCCTATTGGATGGTTTGACAATAATTCTAAACTATACATATATGAAAGAACTTCATTTTGTGTATAGTTATTAAAAGTTTCAATACTTTCTACTTTCATATTCTCAGTTGTTAATGTTCCTGTTTTATCAAATGCCATAATATTTGTATTTGCTAAATTCTCAATATGTTTTGTTCCTTTTATTATCATACCTTTTTTAGATATTTTTCCAAGCCCTGTAAAAAATGATAATGGAACAGATATTACCAAACTACATGGGCATGATGCTACTAAAAATATAAGTGCTCTCATAATCCATTGTTTTACATCTAATTTGAATATAAATGGAATAATAGCAATTAAAATGGCTAATCCAATAACTATTGGTGTATATATTTTTGAAAATCTTGTAATAAATTTTTCAGTTTTTCCTTTATTGCTTGTTGCTTGATAAACTAAATCTACTATTTGAGAAGCTGTAGAATTATTTAAGTCTTTTAAAACTTTACATGTTATACTTCCTGTTAAATTTATTCCTCCTGATAATATCTCCATATCTTTTACTACATAAACAGGATTACTTTCCCCTGTAAGACTTTTAGTATCGATTTCAGATTCTCCTTCAATAATTTTACAATCTAATGGAACCTTTTCTCCTGGTTTTATTAAAATAGTATCTCCTATTTTTATTTCTTTTGCTGAAACTGTTTCTATTTTTCCATTTATAATACGATTTGCTGTATCTGCTTTAATTTTTACAATTTCTTCAATACTTTCATTAGATTTATCTACAGCTCGTTTTTCTAAAAATTCTCCTAATCTAAAAAGTATAATAACTAAACAGCTTTCCATATACTCCCCAAGACAAAATGCTGCAATTACAGCAATCGTCATTAATGTATCTTCTTCAAAGTTTAGTTTAAAAATGTTTTTTATACCATTAAATAATAGTTCATATCCTGAAAGTAAAATTGATAATACTATAAATACTACCTTAATATTTACTAATGTTGGTATAAATGATAGTACAAAAAATATTATTGCTACTATATATAAGATAATTTCTAACCTACTTTCTTTTTCTTCTTCATGATGATGTACATGGTTTTGCATATTGCAATTATCACAATGATTACAAGACATTATTTTTCCCCCTCATTTTTAATTTTTTATAAATCCGCTCATGTTGCATATGTTCTAAGCTTAAAGATATTATTTTTTCAATATGTTCATCTTTTAGGCTATAATAAACTTGTTTACCTTCTTTCCTATATTTTACAAGCTTAGCATTTCTAAGTAAACTTAGTTGATGTGATACAGTAGATTGGTTAAGCTCTAAAAGCTCACATAAATCACATACGCAAAGTTCGGTATTTAGAATACTACAAATAATCCTAAGTCTAGTATTATCAGAAAATAATTTAAACATATCCGATAATACTAAAATTTCTTCTGTATTTGGCTCTTTTTTCTTTACTTCATCTATCTTTTTATAATGCGGACAATTTTCTCCACATATAAATTCCATTTCTCTATCTTCCATAATTACCTCCTTATATTATATATGCATACATGTTCATATGTTAATATATTTTATTAAAAAAGTCAATAGTTTTTATAAAATTTTATTAAAGCAAACAAAAATAGAGCAACTATAATTCAAAGTGCTCTATTTTTTTATTATTTCATCCTTTTAATTTCAAATTTGTATTCACTAATTGGTATACTATCAAAATATATCTTTTCTGGTGCAATATCCTCACCTGTTTTCCATACAAGTGTTACTCCAAATGTTTTAACTGTTTTAAATATTTCCCTATTCCTTAAATTTTTATAATAATCAAACTTAAGCATTTCTTTCATATCATAAATTTTCTCTTCCCCATTTTTAAATTTGATATATAATAAAAAATGTTCTAATGCAATAACTTCTTTAGGCATTGGCTCTATTTGATTATTCATATATTTTCCCCCATTTCTAACTATTTTAAAGGCTCTATTCTAAAAGCTTCTTTTCCTTCTTGAACTATATTCCATAATTCATTTAATTCTTCTTTATGTATTTCTATCCAAGCTTCAACTAATTTCTTTTGTTTACTTGGAATACTTCCAATTATAAGATTTCCATATAAATCATATGTTGCATTATTTCCAGAATATTCTACATGAATATGTGGTAAATGATGTTGTTCGTTATCATTAAAAAACATGCTTATCACTATTCCATAAAATTGTGAAATTGTTGGCAAAAAGTATCACCTCCTAATTATAGCACTATTCACTTTATTAATCAATTATTTTGGAAAATTTAAAACTAGAATAAAATTTGAGTAGATAAAATAATTAATTGTATTTTACACTATTTATAATATATAGTCAATATTTTAATTTTACAAAATGATAGCCCCTTAATGGGGCTACTTTTATGTTTTATCTTTATTAAACATCATATATAAACAAGGAATTATAAATAGTGTTAATAGAGTTGCATATATAAGTCCACCTATTGTTACTATTCCTAGCGGTTGTATCATCTCTGCTCCACTTCCTACTCCCATTGCCATTGTCGATAATCCAAGTATTGTTGTTAGAGCTGTCATTAAAATTGGTCTTAACCTTGTTTTTCCTGTTTCTATTAATGCCTCTTTTATTTTCAATCCATTTTCTCTTCTTAAATTATTTGCATAATCTATAAATACTATTCCATTATTTACTACTATTCCTGCAAGCATTAAGAAACCTAGCATTGCAATTAAGCTTATTTCTGAGCCTGTTATAAATAGTGCAAATATTCCTCCTGTAAATGCAAGTGGTATTGTAAACATTACTATAAATGGAGATTTTAATGATTGAAACTGTGCTACCATTATTAAGTATATAAATAATATTGCAAGACCTATCATTTTTACTAAATCTTGTAAAGATTCATTTATTGTTTCACTTTCTCCTTGTAATTCTACACTATATCCGATCTGGTGCATTATATTCTTTTATTCTATTTTGTATGTCTTTTCCTACAAGCCCAACATTTGCATCTGTTTTTATACTTGCAGATACTGTAACATATCTTTCTCCATTATCATGTGAAATTGAACTTAGTCCATCTTTTTGTTCTATACTTGCAATATCACTTAGTTTTACATCTATCTCTTCATTGTTTTTTGTTCCTTTTAGTACAATATTACCTAAATTTTCATTTGTAATTCGTTTCCCTTCTGGTTTTACTAAAATAACAGGATATTCTTTGTTCCCTATACTAATTTTAGTTGCTTCTTTATCATTTGCAATTTCAGTTGACACTTTGGTGTAAACAGTTGCTACTGTTAGACCATATTCCACAGCTTTATCTTTATCTACAATAACTCTTGTTTCTTTTGAAGTTTCACTTACACCTGAATCTATTTTATCTATTCCATTTATCCCTTCAAGTAATGATGATACTTCTTTTGCAATTTCTTGTAGTTTATCAGTGTCTGTTCCTTTTATTACAATTTGTATTCCTGATGTCATCATGCTTGACATATCCATTTCAGATGTGCTAACTGAAATTTCGCAATTCATTCCATTTGTTAATTCTTTAATTCTTTTTGCAACTTCTTCATTTCCTATTTTTCTGTCTTCTTTTAAAATAGCATACATGTTAATAGAATTTCCAGTTCCTGTTGAAACAGTTGCAATAGAGCTCATTGTCTTTGTATCTAATGCACCTATTTCTTCTATTTCTTCTATTTGTAATAATTTTTGTATTACTTCATCTGCAATAACTTTTGTTTCATCACTTGATGTTTCTTTTGATGTTTCTAAGCTTATAGATATTTGCTCTCCATCAACACTTGGAATAAATGCTGTTCCCATTATTCCTGTAAGCATAAAACTTCCAATAAGCAAAATTAAAGCCATTGTAACTACTATAATTTTATGTCTTAGTGCAATATTTAATAATTTTTCATAAACACATATTACTTTATCAAAGAAAATATCTTTCTTCATTACAGTCTTTTTAAAACTTTTTGATGCCATTGCTGGTACTAGCGTTATTGCAACAATTAAGCTTGCAAGTAATGAATATCCAATAGTTAAACCCATATCTGCAAATAATTGTCTTGATATTCCTTGTATAAATATAATTGGCAAAAATACACATACAGTTGTTAATGTAGATGCTGTAATAGCTCCTGCAACACTTGCTGCTCCTTTTACTGCTGCATCTTTTATGCTTTCTCCATTATTTCGTAACCTATAAATATTTTCAATAACAACTATAGAATTATCTACAAGCATTCCTACACCTAATGCAAGACCTGATAATGAAATGATATTTACAGTTACTCCTGTAAAATACATAAGTGCTATTGCAAATGTTAAACTTATTGGTATTGATAAAGCTATTATAAGTGTTGGTTTATAGTCTTTTAAAAATACAAATAAAATTATAACTGCAAGTATTGCTCCATAAAATAGGTTATCTAATACTGAATTTATAATAATATCTATGTATATTCCTTGATTCATAAGTGTTGTAAATCTTAAATTTTCATTTTCACCCTCTAGCTTTTCCATTGTTGTTTCTATCTTTTTACAAATATCTGCTGTTGATGCTGTACTTTGTTTTTGAAATGTAAGTATCGCACCATCATTTCCATTTACTTTTGCATAAATTTCATCAGAATTATCAGTAGTTTCTATATCTGCTAAATCACTTAATGTAATATTTTCAAGTCCTTCTATATCAAAAGATAATAGTTTTAAATTTTTTATTTCATCTATGTTTTCAAACTTTTCACCAACTTTTACAATCATTTTATCACTTGAAGTTTCCATATAACCTGCTGGCATAGAAAAGTTCTGGGCCTTTAATATATTAGAAACCATTTCTATTGTTACGATTCCATCTATTGAAGCGTTTTTTAAAGCTTCATCTCTTGCTTTTTCAAATTCATTAATTCCAGTTTCTAACTGAGCTTCACTTGTTAAAATTTGTGTATTTGCTTTACTAAGTTCTGTAGTAAGTTTTACTTTTGCAATTTCTAAGCTTTTTTCTTGTTCTTCAAGAGTTTGTTTTTGCTTATTTAGTTCTTGAGCTGCTACATCCATTTGCTCTAAACCTAAATTTATTTCTTGAAGTTTAGCATTTGTTTCTTTTTTCAAATTTTCTGTTCTTGAAATATTACTATTTAACAACTCTAGTTTTTTCTTTTGCTCATCAGTTAAATTGTTTCCTAATTTAATTAACTCTGTTTTTTCAGCATTTAATTTGTTAAGTAATGTATCCATCCCATTTATTGTAGTAGTTAGTGTATTTTTAGTACTTTTTAATCCTTCTTGTTTTGTAAGTAATTCTTTTTTGGCTGTATCTATTTTTATATTACCATTTTTTATTGCACTTAAACCATCTATTAATTTTTTAGTTTGTTCATCTGATTGTTTAGCTAAAGTTTCTTTTCCTTCTTTTAATTTAGCTTTCGCTGTATTTAATTCATTTTCTGTTTTACTTAATTTGCTATTTATACTATCTAAAACTTTTTTATTTATATCGTCTATTTTATTCTGGTTTAGAGTAATTTTAACTTGTTCTTCTAATAAACCTGTAGCGCTAACACTTGCCACTCCGTCTATTCTTTCTAAATTAGGTATCACTTTGTTTTTTACAAAATCAGTTACTTGGGCATTATCCATACCTTCAATATCAACTGCTGTAAGCATAATTGGCATCATATTTGGATTTATTTTAGATACCATCGGTGACCCTATTTGTTCATCTGTCCATGCTGTTTTTATTAAATCTAATTTAGAATTTATTTCTATTAAACTAGAATCCATGTTTACATCATTTGAAAATTCTAATATAACGACTGATGAGTTTTCACTTGATATAGATGAAACATTACTTATATTACTTAATGTTTGCATAGATTGTTCAAGTGGTTTTGTAACAACTTGCTCAACCTTTTCAGGGCTTGCTCCTACATATGTAGTCATAATAATTGCATATGGTAAATCCATTTTAGGTAATAAATCTGTAGTCATGCTTGTAAATGAAATTACTCCTAAAATAATAACTAATACTACTGCAACAAATACAGTAAATGGTTTTTTAACACTATAATTTGAAATCATTTTTTTCAACATCCTTTTTTATACTAATTTTAGAATCCTTAGTGAGTTTCACTTATAACTCACTTAAATAAATATGCCTTTTTTTATTGTTAATTTATTCTTTTGCAATTTTTATCTCTTTTCTTAAGTTTTGATTATAAATAATATTCTTAATTTATTAATTAGTCTTGATTTAACATGTTATTCTTTTCTCTTAGTGGGGTAAACACTTTTATATAGTATGGTTGTATATTATTTAATATGTCTTTTACAAAAATAATATTTCCATCTTTTCCTGTTAACTTTATATTTGGAAACGTTTTTAGCATTTTTTCATCTGAAAAATATTTTAGAGTAAAGTTCTTTATATCCTCATTTTTATAAGCTTCTGCACACTCAAATATGTACTCATCATAATGTGCAAGTTCTAT
Organism: uncultured Clostridia bacterium; assembly: GCA_949747745.1. Next base: position 3,337 of record CATKFT010000116.1, on the reverse strand, counting down.
ATTGTATTTTGCAACTATTCTTGTGAAAAACATTTTTAATGCAAAACTGCTTATTAAAAAATCTATAAATAGAAACAAAATTACACTTATACATACTGTTTTTAATATTTTCATTGGTATTTTTTGTTTTATTTTATCTATTAGTTTATCAATATTTGGATTTAAATGACTCATTAAGTATATAGCTAAAATTCCCCAGAAAAATGAAAATGCAATACATATTCTTCCATCTATATTAAATGCCATATCTGAATAGTCCCACCATTTAATATGAAATATAATTTCCCCTACTAAACTTATTATATATTCTACAATAGAGCCTATTACAAACCCTCCAAAAAATAACGTATAATTATTTTTCTTGAAATGTTGTAGTAAAGGAATCATAATAACAGCACCTAATCCATAAATTCCACAAAATGGACCATATAAGAAACTTTGCCTACTTTCAATAACTCCTTTTGTAATAAAACCAAAAATAGTTTCAATAATAAATCCTACAATACTATAAATAATAAAATAAGCAAGCATCCTCCAAATGCTTATTCCCATAATAGTAAATTTCTTTTTTTCTTTTTCTTGTACTTCATTTTCTATTTCTTCTATAGTTTCATTTATTTCTTTTTCCATCTTTTCCTCATTTACTTTCTGAATTTTCATATAACATTTATTATATCAGGATTATTACAATATGTAAACTAATAAAACTTAGAATTTTGTAAATTTTTGGTGAATTATTTTGCTACCTCTAATTTAAATTCATCCTGAATATTTCGCCATAAAAATGAACCCTTCTTATTAAACTTTTTTGTCTAATAAGGAGGGTTCACTTCAAAATATCCTACTTAAGTCTTAACTTGTTTATATATTTTATAAAATTACTTTATTATTTATATAATTCCAGGCATCCTTACACATATCTTCTATTCCAAGTTCTGCTCTCCAACCTAATTCTTCATATGCTTTTTTAGGATCTGCATAGCATGTAGCTATATCACCTTGTCTACGTTCTACTATTTTATATTTTACTTTCTTGTTTGTTACTTTTTCAAAAGCTTTTACCATATCTAGTACACTATATCCTTTGCCTGTCCCTAGGTTATATATATATATGCCCTTTTGTTCTTTTTCTAACTTTTCTAATGCTTTTATGTGTCCGTTTAGATAGGTCTACTACATGTATATAGTCTCTTACACCAGTTCCATCAGGTGTGCTATAATCATTTCCATATACTGATAGTTCTTCTAATTCTCCACTAGCAACTCTTACTACATATGGCATTAGGTTATTTGGTATTCCTTGTGGTTCTTCTCCTATTAGTCCACTTTCATGTGCCCCTACTGGATTAAAATACCTTAATATGCATATGTTCCATGTTTTGTCTGATGTATAGATATCTTTTAAAATTTGTTCAATAAATAATTTTGATGTTCCATATGGGTTTGTTGTTCCTCCTGTTTTACACTCTTCTGTAATTGGTATTGTTTTTGGGTCTCCATATACAGTTGCAGATGAACTAAATATAAATGTTTTTACACCATATTTTTTCATTACATCTAATAAAACAAGTGCACCTGAAATATTATTTGTATAATATTCAATTGGCTTTTGTACAGATTCTCCAACAGCTTTAAATCCTGCAAAGTTTAAAACTGCTTCTATTTTGTTTTCTTCAAATACCTTTTCTAAAGCTTGTCTATCTAAATAATCTATTTCATAAAATTTGAATTCTTTTTTTGTGATTTTTTTGATTTTATCTAAAACATCTGGCTTACTATTTGAAAAGTTATCTACTATAACAACTTCTTTTCCTGAATTTAATAATTCAACTACTGTATGACTACCAATATATCCAGTCCCTCCTGTAACTAAAACTTTCATCATTTACCTCCTATTTATATACGATATTTTAATTATTTATATAATTCCTTATATATTTTGTAATCTCTTAAAATCTTTCTTACATAATTATTTGTTTCTTTATATGGTATATTTTCTATATCTGTTCCATCTTCTTTTATTATCCCCTGTTCTATCCATCTTTTTACATTTCCAATTCCTGCATTATATGCTGTTAATGCAAGTAAATGGTTGTTTTGGTATTCTTTCATTAAATTTGAAAAATACTTTGTACCAAGCTGAATATTTAGTTCTGGGTTATATAGTGTTTCCCCTTCTACAAATTTCATTTCTTGCTTTCTTGCTATTTCTTCTGCTGTTTTTTCCATTAATTGCATTAAGCCTATTGCATTACTTGATGATACAACATTTGGGTTAAAATTACTTTCTGCTTTTATTATTGCAAATACAAGTATTGGATCCACTCCATATTCTTCTGAATATTTATATACATATTCAGAATATGTGGTTGGATAAATTCTTTTTAATACAATGTTTTGCACTTTGATTACACCAAATAATAGTGTTAATATAATAATTATTATGCTTATTATAATTATTGTTTTTGTTATCTTCTTTTGCAAGTTTTTCTTCCTTTCTTGATTTTGTTGTTTTTTAATAGTTATATCTTTTGCAGTCCGCTTCCATGAAGTAATATATTTGATTTTTTCCATTACACCCTTCCCAACGCTAATGGGTATTCCCTCGCCTCCCGGCTGTCCAGGGTTTCATTACAAAAATAAAATATATTACTTCACTCACGCTAGCTTGTTGTGATATTTTATTCTTTATGTTATATTTTTTCTAGTTTTTACTTTGCTTCATACCAATTTGTAGCTTCTGATAGTTCTACTTTTAATGGTATTTTTAGTTTATATGCATTTTCCATTGATGTTTTTAATATTTCTTTTACTTGTTCTTTTTCTTCTATAAGTGTGTCTATTATTAATTCGTCGTGTACTTGTAATACAAGTTTAGATTTTAGACTTGCTTGTTTTAATTTATTAAATACATCTATCATCGCTATTTTCATTATATCTGCTGCTGTTCCTTGTATTGGTGTGTTCATTGCTGCTCTTTTTCCAAATTGTCTTACCATATAGTTTGATGATTTTAACTCTGATATTTGCCTTTTTCTTCCAAATAGAGTTTGTACATATCCCTCTTCTTCTGCTTGATTTACTATTGTTTCCATGAATTTTTTTATTCCACTATATTTTTCTAAATATTGGTCTATATATACTTTTGCATCTTTTTTTGATATTCCTAGTTGTCCTGCAAGTCCAAAATCACTAATTCCATATACTATTCCAAAATTTACTGCTTTTGCATTTGACCTTTGTTCATGTGTTACTTCTTCTAATGGTATGTTTAGTACTTTTGATGCTGCTTGCTTATGAATATCTTCATCATTTTTAAATGCTTCTTGCATATGTT
>CATKFT010000115.1 GCA_949747745.1 uncultured Clostridia bacterium | reverse complement strand
TATTGTATTTACTTCTCTGTTCATTTCTTGAATTAGAAAATCTATTTTTTTACCTACTGGAATATCTATATTAATCAATTCTTTAAATTGACTAATATGACTTTTTAATCTTGTAATTTCTTCTTCTACTGAACATTTATCAGCATAAATTACAATTTCTTGTGCAAGTCTATCTTTATCTACTATATCTGTTTTTAAAATTTCTTTAATTCTTGTTTCTAATTTTACTACATATTCTTCTACAAGTCTAGTAGAATATATAGAAATTTTACAAACTTTATCTAAAATTTCTTCAATTCTCAATTTTAAGTCTTCTTTTATCTTATCTCCCTCATTTTGCCTCATTTGTATAAGGCTTTCTATTGCTGTATTAAGACATAAAATAAGTTCTTCCCATATGATATTTTCATCTTCTATATTTTCTATTGTTAATATATCTGGAAATTTTGCTATTTCTGTAACCTGAATATTATTATCTATATCATTTTCTTTAGCAAGCATTTTTAATTCTTTTATGTATATATTTGCTAGTTCTTTATTTATTTTAATATTTTTGCCATAAGTACTATTATTATCAAAACTTATAAAAACATCTATCTTTCCCCTTGAAGTATTAGAAGATACCTCCTTTTTTACTTTTTCTTCTAAATAACTAATGCTCCTTGGCATTTTTATTGTAATATCATTATATCTATGATTTACTGATTTTATTTCTACATTATATGTTCAATTATCCTTTTCATATCTTGCTCGTCCAAATCCTGTCATACTTTTCATATTTCTACCATGTTACCATATATAATAAGTTTTAATTATTATATTTACCTTTCTTATATCATAATTATATTTTTTATATTAAACTACTTACTCATTGTTTCTGCATTTACTCATATATTAGTTTATCTATTCTATCTATATTATTTATCTATTTTTTAGCTTTCTATATCAATTCTTCTATATCAATTCTTCTATATTAATTTTCTTCATTCTGGTTTATATTTACCTTTTTATAATTTCTTCTATATCACTTTGCCTTGCAATATATTCCTTCTTCATTTTTCTATATATTATCATAGATTTTCCAGTGTAATATATTGCAAATACATATGAAACAAATGTATTTATTAAAGTAAAATCTTTAAAATATAAAGTATATATACATGTAAAAAGTAATACTACTATGGCTAGAAAAAACATTTCTATTCCATGTATGCATACATTCGCATTTTCTTTTTTATAACTATATTCAAATAATATAATTGTAAAAACGATAAGTGCTATACTAAATACTTTTAAATCTTTAATAAATATTGATGATTCTATATTCAAAGAACCTAGTCCTATAAAATACAGAAATATCATTATGGCAATTGCTATTAATAAATTTTCAAAAACCTTTTTATTAAGTCTATTTTCTTCTCCAACTGGAATATCTTTTTTATTCATTATTTCTTTTTCTATTTTTTTAACATTTTCATTTATTATATTTTCATTTAAAACTTCTTCACTTATAACTTCTTTATTCATAACCTCTTTGTTTAAATTTTTTTCACTTGCACTCTCTTCTTTTGCAACTTTTTTGTTTACACTATCTTTATTTATAAAATTTTCTTTATTAGATATATTACTTTTACTATTTTGTTTCAAATTATTTCTATTTTTCTTGTTTTTTTTATTCGATTTTTTCATAAGCTTTATCTCCATATAATAAATATTTACAATCAATTTTACAATTCCAATTCACATTAATAAATGATTGCATAAGAAAATTTAATGTGAATAATAAATAGTTTTTTATTTATAATATAGTTTGCAATTTATAATTAATGCTTGGTTATAAGCTAAAGCTAGTATTAGTGAAGTAATATTTTACTTTGTAATGAAATCTACTTTTAGCTTTTTAAATGTTTATTAAATCATTTCATCCAATTCATACATTATTATACTTGATAAAACAATTGGTGCTGTTTCTGTTCTTAAAATTCTTCTTCCTAATGTAATCACTTTAGCTCCTATATCTTTTAAATACCCAATCTCATTTTCTTCAATTCCACCCTCTGGTCCTATTATAACAGCTATTTTAGTACTATCTTTTTTATTCAATTGCTTAAGTATTGTTTTTATTCCAATTTCTTCTTCATTTTCATATGCTACTAATACTATATCATAATTTTTTATTTTTTCATATATACTTTTTATACTAATTGGCTGATTCACAATAGGAATTCTATCACGTTTACTCTGCTTTGCCGCAACTTCTGAAACTTTTTGCCAACGTTCTACTTTTTTCATACTAGATTTATCATCTAATTTCACAATACATCTATTCATAACTACAGGAGTAATTTCACAAACTCCTATTTCAGTAGTTTTTTGAATAATTGTTTCCATTTTTTCTTGTTTAGGAAGACCTTGAAAAATATGTAAATATACTTTAGGCTCGTTTTTAACTTCTACTTCATTTAAAATTTCCGCTTTTACTAAGTTCTTATCTACTTTAATAATTTTACATATATAATTAGTAGAATTACTTATATTACATATCTCTATTTTCTCTCCAATATTAAGTCTTAAGACATTTTTTATATGATTTACATCTTCTACTATTTCTATTACATTATCAAATATTTGCTCTTTTGTAACAAAAAATTTATACATTTAACATCAATCCTCTTTTTTATATGTATGTATTATATCAAAAAATAAACAAAGAGTAAATATTTCTATTCTACTCTTTGTTTATTTTTTGTTACTGTTCATACTATAAAAATTTTCATTGTGAAAATCAATTTTAAGACATTTTAATAAAAATTTAGAGTTCAACACATTGAAAAAATTAATAAATTATTATAGTATGAACAATAACTATTTTTATGTTATAAATAATTTACTGCATCTCTTATCTCTAACGTATTTTTATGCTCTTGGATGTGCATGTTTATATATATTTTTTATACTTTCATCTTGGAATTGCATATATACTTGTGTTGAAGATATGTCTGAGTGTCCAAGCATTGTTTGTATTGATTTTAAATCTGCTCCATTTTGTAATAAGTGTGTTGCAAATGAATGTCTTAATACGTGTGGGGTAATATCTTTTGTTATGTGTGCTTGTTCTTTATAATATTTTACAATTTTCCAGAATCCTTGACGTGTTAGTCTTTTTCCATTTGTATTTACAAATAATGCTTTAACAGCATCATCTTTTATTAAAATTGGTCTTGAGTTTTCTATATATTCAGCTAATGCCTTTAATGAAAGTGTTCCAAGAGGTATATTTCTTTGTCTTCCTCCATTTTTACATATTACTAAACCTTCTTTTAAATTTATATCTTCTATGTTTAAAGAAATTATTTCTGAAACTCTCATTCCTGTTGCATATGCAAATTCTAACATTGCTTTGTCTCTAATTCCTTTTAAGTCTACATTTTTTGGTTGTTCTAATAATAGTTCAATTTCACTAGAACTTAATATTGTTGGTGCTTTTTTTTCTACTTTTGGAGATTGTATTTTTTCAGTAGGATCCTTTTTTATTTTTTTATTACGTACTAAAAATTGATAAAATGACCTAATTGAAGCAATATTTCTAGATACTGTTGATGTTTTCTTGCCCATTTCTTGTAATTTTGAAAAATATTTTTTCACATCTTCATCTGTTGCTTTCAAGAAATTAATTTTGTTACTATCCATATATTCTTCTAATTGTACTAAGTCTCTTTTATATGATTGTAATGTATTATCTGATAACTTCTTATCTTCCTTTATAAATTCTAAAAAATTGTTAATTTGTTTTTCCATTATTTTCCCCTACCTTATTAATATTTTATACAATTTACATAAACAACTATTGTTATATCAAATAAATTAAAATTTGTAAAGAGATTTTCTATTTTTTTTTAATTTTTATATTACAGTTCAAACTATAATAATAAAACTAGCATTAGTAAATAATATATTTATTTTTACAATTAAATCGACTTTCAATCTATTTAAAGTAAGTAACTTTTGTGTATGTGTAAAAGATATTTAGCGAAAAATAAATATATTACTTTGATATTACTTAAATAAAAGAAAACTTTAAAATATATAGTCTAACTTATAACATTTTTATAAGTAATTTGAACACATTTGTACTAAACTTGTAGAAATGTATACTTCTACAAATGCAGATACTTCTAAAAATAGTAATATCAATACACAAAAAATAGTATGTCTTGTAATTTCTAACTTTATATTTTCTTTTCTTTTATCCTTTACAATTGATTTATACAATTTCATCCCACTAACTGCTAAAGCTAATATACATGGAATAAATATGACATTTTGAAGAAAAATTGATGTTATACTAAATAGTATTCCACTTCCGCATTCCTAGTGTTGCAATACTTGAAGAAATTGTATAACCTAAACAAAACCCCCTATATGCTATAATTCCATATACAATAGGTATCCCTATCACAGTAGAACCTACAAACAATAAAGTAATTGCCAACACAAAATTTGAAATTAGTGTATCTTTTAATAAAGCTGTTTTATTGATTTGTACATTATTTCTTAAGTTATTTATAAATTCATTAATATACGAACTTACTTCTTCTGATTGATTTTTGCTTAGATTATTAATAAATATTACTCCAAATATTAACCCTATCAAAAATATAATTGTTATAATGGTATATTCTCTTAAATTATTTTTTATATGTGATATTAATATTTCTTTTACTTTACTACTTTTCTTAACTTTTCCTATGTTCCTCAAATCATTCCCTCCTAGTAAGTATTTATACATAATGTCTATGTAATAAAATGATTTTTAGAACTAGTTAATTGCATTTTAATAGATTATAAAACACATTTTATAATCTATTAAATAACATTTATTCAATTACCTTTTTTAATAACAATATCAAATTATTTATTATTTAATTTGTAGATGTAATTTTTCCATAAATGCCTCCGTCCACCTTCTTGTATTCCAAGTTTTCCTTCTCTTGCTTGTACAATGCTATTTGCAATTTTAGAACCTACTACCTGTTCTATATCATCTTTTGAAAGTTTATGCAATATATTCATTTCTGTTTCAAATCTACCTAATAATTTATCTATTGTTTTCCCACCTAGTCCTGGTATAAAGCTAAGTGGAACTTGATATATATATGGTGGTCTATTTTTGGGACTTTTTGTTTCACTTTTATCCTTTATTATTTCAATTCTATCAAAAACTCCAATTGTAATATTTCTACTATCACAGTCTGTACATGTACTTACTGGTGCCTCTCCTGGAACATTTTTTTCACATATTTCACAATATGTTCTATGGTATTTTCCTAATTTTGGATCTAAACCATAATTACATACTATTTTTCTTCCATCTTCATTTTTTAATGCTTTTAATACTTCTTTAAAACTTATATTTTCTACTAACATTTTATTATACTCTCTAGCAATTTTGGGTAATGAGTGAGCATCTGAATTTGTTAAAAATGTTTTTTTCTCTAATTCTGAAATTTGATCTGCTAAATATGTATCCGAACTTAATCCAAGTTCTATTGCAACTATTTTATTAAATTTTTCTTTAAATATTTTTTCTAGCCTATCTGTACAGTTCCCATAAAAACTTTTATGTGGTGTAAATGCATGTGCTGGTATTAAAATACCATTATATTTTTCAACTATATCCACTAAAGTATATGCTGAAATATTAGCTCTTTGTGAGCTTAATGTAATGTTATTTATATGTGTGCTCATTTCTTTTGAAAAACCCTTTATATCTTTTAATGTTGGAAAAAAGCATATATTATGTGCACTTCCAGTTTTACCGCTATCATTTACTTCAGAGGTTTCTATCTCACTTCCTAAAAGAATACAAACTTTATCTTTGTAAATAATTCCTCCATCTTTTAATTCATATGCTTCTCCATTTTTTAGAAATTCTTCTATATCTTCTATAACATAAGGTGATGCACAATCTATAATTCCTACTACATTAATTCCTTTTCTTTCAACACACTCTTTTGCAATATTTTCAAAATTTAAACTTCTTGCTGCTGTTATTTTTATTGGCTTATTACTTTTACTTCTTCCTATATGTACATGTAAATCTGCAAATATTTCATACATCTTATTATTTTTTCGTATAATATAATAAAGAAAGCTCATAATTTATTATATTATACTACCTTTCTCCATCAATTATTTTATTTTTACTTCTAAAAATTTTGGTTTAATGGTACCATTATTTTATATCTAGATACTAGTTTTTATAATTGTTTTTTATAATATTAATTACTTAGTTCTCATATACACTTTTAAGTTTTATTGTATAATTATAGAGGATTACTTTTATAATAATCCTCCTTTATTTTATCTTTCGTCTCCTAAATCTTTATTCTTATCTTCTGACTTTGTATTGTTTGGTTGAATTTTTACATATGCAATATCATTAATTTTGCTTATATCTGTTTTTTCATCTTCTAAATTCATTTTGCTTACATCTACACCAACTTCTGGTATAATATATTCTTTTTCTTCATCTTTTGCATATTTCATATATGGTATATCTAAATTTCCTGATTTTAAATCAACTTTACTTATATCTTTATTTTCTTTTGTAAGTTCATATTGTACTCTTTTAATTGCTTCTGCTATTTCAAACACTGATAAATCATTAAAACTTTTTTGTTTTTTAGTAATCTTATTAGAAACTACTCCTTTTTGTTCTACGAACGGTACATATCCACCTTGTTCCCATCCCATTTTTTAACACCTCCATTTTATGCAACTATGCCTTCAGTAACACATACAAATTCTTTAAATTTATCAAGATAAACATTATTTTTATCTTTCATATTTCTATACTCTAATAAAACTAATGCCTCATCTACTGGAAAACCTCTTCTTTCAGGTCTATTTAAAAGCATACCTCCAAAATTATCTACTAATTCTAATATATCACTTTCTTTTTCTCTTGGAGTACTTCCACTGTATCTATTTACTTCTTCACAAATTTTACAAAATTTTTTATCAAATCCTAATGTTTCTAAATATTTTGCACTTTCCTTTGCATATGATTTTATTTGTGATAAGTCTTTAGGATCTTCTGGCTTTTTACAAGAACATAATAAACATGCTGTTAACACTAAATTTTTATCTACATCAATTTCCATATCTTCTATAAACATTCTGGCAAGTTCTGTTTTAAATATAACAGAATTATCAAAGAAAATATTAGCACGTTTTTTTAAATAGTATACTATTTCCATTTTTTTTATATAATCATTTTGAGATAATATATAATCTGCAAATGTGTCCATAATTCTCCTCCTAATCTTAAGTACTAGTATTGTCCTAATTTAATCTTATTATATGTTAAAATTTAAAACCATTCAAGCATATTACAAAAATGTCATATTATTGTAATAAGTTTGAATTATTTTATAAAATATCTCATTTATTTGTTTAAACTGCACAAAACCAATAAGAATACTTTCTTTTAATTTATTTCAAATAAATTTATATTGTACTTATAGCTTTTCTTGCCATTTCATCGCATCTATTATTGTATTTATTATCTGCATGCCCTTTTACTTTTATAAACTCTACATTATGGATTTTAGTAAGTGTATATAATTTTTCCCATAATTCCTTATTTTTTACAGGCTCTTTATTAGAATTTTTCCAACCATTTTTTATCCAACCGTAAATCCATTTTTGATTAAAAGCATTTACAACATATGCACTATCACTATACAGTTTAACATTACATTTAAATTTCAAAATTTTAAGTGCCTCTATAACAGCTGTTAATTCCATTACATTATTTGTTGTATTTTTTAATGCCCCAGATATTTCTTTTTCTTTCTCTTTGTACATAAGAATACTTCCCCATCCACCTGGACCTGGATTTCCAGAACAAGCACCATCTGTATATATTATAACATCCTCCATTTTTTACATCTCCTATACTA
>CATKFT010000114.1 GCA_949747745.1 uncultured Clostridia bacterium | reverse complement strand
TTTTCTTTTTATTTTATGTAAATCATTGCATTTATTTAAATAAAATAGTATAATATATATATAACACAAGAAAGTGAGGTATAATTTTATGGCTATACTATATAATGATATTTGGGCATTTCGGACTGAACATTTATTGGTTTTACCTCATCAAAGAAAAGATGGCTTATATGATGAGAACGGAGTTTTTGATGTTTTTAGGATCCCTGTAAATCAGTTGCATATTGCAACAGATAAATTGGATCCAAAAAAACTATCCAAAAATGGCACTTTAGAATTGCCAGGTACAGGTTATGTATACAAACTCATCTGTGTTGAAAAGTTTGTAGAAGAACTTACCTCTGAAATGACAAACCTATTTCAGTCCTTTGGCATCAAAGTGAATGCAGCAATATATTCAGATACAGCCGAAAAATTAAAAAATGAAATAATTTATATTCCGCCTATTTCCAAATAATAGCCAAAACCGAAAAAAACCACATTATGTGGTTCTTTTCGGTCTTAGCTATTATCATATATTTCTTGTTTATAAAATTTTTAATATCTAAAATATCTCTTCAAACTCCTCAGCAGTTACAGTTTCTTTTTCTAATAACATTTCTGCAAGAATTTGTAGTTTATCTGTATTTTGTGATAATATTCTAATTGCTTGATTATAAGCTGTATCAATTAATGTTTTTACTTCTACTCCTATTGCATCTTCTATATTTTGCCCAAAAACTGCTAAATTCTCATTATTTTCTAGTGAAATTGGACCTAATGTTTCACTCATACCATATGCTGTAACCATATCTTTTGCAATTTCAGTTGCTACTTGTATATCATTTCTTGCTCCTGTCGATATATCATTTAGTGCTATTTTCTCTGCTGCACGGCCTCCCAATAACCCTACTAATCTTTCTTCTAATTCTGTTTTTGAACGATAAAATTTATCTTCATTGGTTTTATACATAGTGTATCCGCCCGAGCTACTCCTCTTGGTATTATAGATATTTCTTTTAGTGGATCTCCTGTATTCAAAAATCTCCCTACTATTGCATGTCCCGCTTCATGGTATGCTGTTAATTTCTTTTCTTTATCTGATATTACTCTTGCTTTTTTTTGAATTCCTACTGTTACTTTTTTTACCGCTTCTTCTATATCTTCTTGCTCTATTACTTCATGTTTGTTAACTGTTGCTATTATTGCTGATTCATTTAATATATTTGCAAGCTCTGCTCCAGTATATCCTGCTGTATCTTCTGCAATACTTTTTAGGGTTACATCATCTGCAAATTTCTTTTCTTTTGAATGTATTTTTAATATTTCTTCTCTTCCTCTTACATCTGGTGGTGCAATTGTTATTTGCCTATCAAACCTTCCTGGGCGAAGAAGTGCTTTATCTAGCATCTCTGGTCTATTGGTTGCAGCTAACACTATTATTGTTTCATTTTTTTCAAAACCATCCATTTCCACTAATAATTGATTTAATGTTTGATTATTTTCGGATTCAGCACCACTATTTGATGTTCGTCTTGATCCTATTGCATCTATTTCATCAATAAATACTATACATGGTGATATTTTTCTTGCTTTTTCAAACAATCTTCTTACACGTGATGCTCCAAGACCTGCAAACATTTCTATAAATTCAGAACCACTCATTGAAATAAATGGAACTCCTGCTTCTCCTGCAATTGCTTTTGCAATTAATGTTTTTCCTGTTCCAGGTTTTCCATATAGTAAAATTCCTTTTGGAATTTTTGCTCCCATTTTAACAAAGCGTTTTGGTTCTTTTAAGAAATCCACTATTTCAACTAACTCTTGCTTTTCCTCATCTAAACCTGCAATATCAGAGAACTTAACATCACTTTTATTCTCGACTCCATCATATACCTTTCCCTTATCTCCCAATCCTTGCATTTTAAATACAAGTACAAACAATGCAACCATCATTATTGTTGGAAGTAATCCAAGAAGTGTCGCTGGTATCTTTAAAAATACATTTTGTGGTTTTTGTATTAACTTAATTTCATTTCCCGAATTTACTTTTTCTTGCACTAATTCAATAAAAGCTTGTGTACTAGGTATTATAGCACTTTTTTCCTCTTCTTCTCCTTTTAATTTAACCTTTATCGCAGTACTTCCAACTGTCATTTCTATTTTTTCTATATTTTCAGAATTTATTTCTTTTATTAGGTCTGTATATGATATATTTTTATCTTCATTTTCCTGACTTTTATTTATCATATATAAACCAAACATTGCTATAATTATTAGTAATATTCCTATAAGTGCAGTTAATAAATATAAACTCTTTTTCTTATTATCTTTGTTGTTCTCTTTCTTACTCATTTAGATTTTCCTTTATTAATATATTTAGGTTTTTTAGGTTCCTATAAACCTTAACTTTAAGCCACCACTAGCGCGAGTGAAGCGGACTGCAAAAGATATAGTTAACCTTGTGGAGCAAGCCCATTTAAATCTTCTCCATCACTTTTATTATCTTCTTTTTTCTTTTTTAATTCTTTATCTTCTCTCTTTTTATCCTTTTGGTTGTCTTCATTTTCATCTTTTGGTTTATCTTCTTTATTATCTTTTAGTTCTTTATTTTCTTCTTCTTTTTTCTTACGTTCATTTTCTTCTATTTCTTGTTTTACTTTTTCTTGTTCTTCTATTATTTTCATTAATTCTGCTTGTTTATTTATAAAATCTGCTTTAATCATTAATATTGCTACAATCATATAAATATATGATATTGTTGTATACATCCAATTAAAATATTTTACTTCAAATCCTGTAAAAGCATTTACCACTATATATATTAAATTTAATATAATTGGTAATGTTAAAGCATATACTCCCATATTAAATACTGCTTTAAATCTTATTTTTATTCCCATAATTCTTGATACTATATATCCAAGTATTGCAAGCATTATAACATCTAATATTGCACTTATAAAATATAACACAAACATATACATTGTAGATATTATAAAGAAATTCATATATAAACCAATATTGTTATTATTATCTATAAATTCTAAAATTCCATCTTTATTAAATTCAACTATCCCATAAGCATTTCCTATGTCTTTATATAGATATTCTAGCTCTTTTGATAACATTTCAATTTTTAAAACTACTCTATCTTGCAAAAGTATTATACTATTATCAAATTTATTAATTATGTCTTTATATTCTTCTTGTTCCTTTGATATACTAGTATTAATAATTAAACTAGGTAATCCTTTCTTAGAATTCATATATTTAATTTCTTCTCCGAGAATTTATATTTAAAATTCCATTATCATATGTTATTTCATATAAATCATTTTTTATATGATTTATAAAAATGTCCACAGAATTATTAAATTTATAAGTAAATACACCTGATATTATACTAGAAAATATAAGAATTAGCAATACTAAATAAACTATTGTTTTTCCTAATTTTTCTACTGCAAAAATAGCATATTTTTCAAAATCTTTTATACTTGTTATAATTCTATTAAAAAAGCTCATACTTTTTATATTTTCTTCTGACATTATTTTTCTCCCTTTAAGAACCCTTTTATCATGTCTATTTTCTTGGTTCTTTTATATATTTTACATTTTTTCAATTATCATGTCTTCTTTTTGGTCTTTTACATTATACCCCAATTCATTAATTTCATTTCTTAATTTATCTGATAATTCCCAGTTTTTTTCTTTTCTTGCTTGTTTTCTTTTTTCCACTAGTTCCATTACATTTTCAGGAATCTCTTCATTATTTTCTTCTAATTCATCTATTTTTATTCCTAATACTTTATCAAATTTTAATAAAAGTTCTGCTATTTTTTTAGATTTTACACTATATTTTGCAACTTCCCATACTATACTCATTGCAAGTGGCATATTTAGGTCATCATTTATTGCTTCATGAAATTTTTGCTCAAAACTATTTATAATGTCATCTGAAATATCTTCATTTCCTTCTAGGTGCTTTTTATAACTCTCTTTTAGTTTTATTAATGATTTATTTGAAGCATCAATTGCATCCCATGTAAAGTTTATTTTGTTTCTATAACTTGCAGAATAACAAAACATTTTATATGCAAGTGGAGAATATCCTTTTTTTACTATATCACTTATTAAATATGCATTGTTTAAACTTTTAGACATTTTTCCACCATCGATTAACAAATATTCACCATGTATCCAAAATCTTGCAGGATTTTTTCCTGTTAAGCCTTTACTTTGTGCTATTTCATTTTCATGATGTGTAGGAATTAAGTCTATTCCACCTGTATGTATATCAAATTCATCTCCTAAATATTTTCTTCCCATTGCAGAACACTCAATATGCCAACCTGGATAGCATAATCCCCATGGACTCTCCCATTTCATTAAGTGATTTTTTGGCGCTTTTATCCATAATGCAAAATCATATGAATTTTTCTTTTCTTTATCTACCTCTACCCTCGCTCCTGCTTTTTGCTCATCTATATTTATTCCAGATAATACACCATATTTATCTAGTTTCGAAACATCAAAATATATTGCAGTTGATGTTTCATATGCATATCCATTTTCTACTAAACCTTTAACAAATACTATCATATCTTGTATATGTTCTGTTGCTTTACAAATTATTTCTGGCATATCTAATTTTAGGTCTTCTAAGTCTTTAAAAAACCTCTTTGTATAAAATTTAGCAATTTCTAATGGTTCTTTTCCTTCTTCTTTTGCAGATTTAAGCATTTTATCTTCACCTTCATCTGCATCTGAAACAAGGTGTCCAACATCTGTTATATTCATTACATGTTTTAATGTATATCCATTATATTTTAAAACTTTCCTTAACACATCAACAAATATATTTGTTCTCATATTTCCAATTGTTGCATCTTTATATACTGTTGGTCCACAAGAATACATCCTTACTTCATTTCCCTGTAAAGGTTTAAAAATTTCTTTTGTTTTTGTAAGAGTATTATATAATCTTAATTCCATTATTTTCCGTCCTTTCTACTAAACCTATAAAATCTATATGAATAAAAATAGTATAAGAACCCTTAGTCAAGCTTTGCTTTCCACCTTCCATTAGTAAAGGAGGCTTTTTCTACATTTTATAATAAACTATTTTAGTCTAATCTAATTAACTTAAAAAGCAAGGTTCCTTTAGTCTTTGGTTAAATGTCATGCAAAGTACAACTTATGGGTTCTTAAAACTTATTCATATAAAAATTATTTGCTAGCAAGTTATAAACTATTGTTTTACATTGCTGGATTCGTTCTTTTACCTGTTCCAGTTGTTGTTCCCGTTCCAGTACCAGTTCCTCCTGCTCCTGTGGTTGTGTTTGTATTCGTATTTCCATCTATTACTTTTACTGTTCTTGTTTTTGTACCTATATTTCCTGCTGTATCTGTTACTGTATATGTTATTATATATGTTCCAACTTTAGAAGTATCTATTTTTTCTACTATTTTATCACCTTGTTTTATTTCTGTTTTTATTTTTGCAGTTATATCGCCATCCACATCATCCTTTGCAGTTGCACCTGCTTCTTTATATGCCTCTTTCAATTTTAATGTAACTATTTCTTGTCCTTTCAATGTTATAACTGGTTTTACTGTATCTGCTGGTTTTAAATGTATATCACAAGTTTCTGTAGGTGCCATAAATTGTGCATCTGCTGCTTTTTGCCATGAAGTATCTTTATCACGATTTGGTCTTGTTATAAATACCTTTTCTTCTACATTTTTACAAAATTCATTTGCTATTTTTCCTGTATCTTTACATATTTTCAACTTAACATGTGTAGTACAACTTTCTGTTGGAACTGTTCCTTTTACATACATTTCTGTGTATGTTCTTCCAGTTCTTTGGTCTTCCCTACATAAGTCGTTTGCAAGTAATCCAGAATCTTTACAAATAGTTGCATTAACTAATCCTGATGGTTTTTCAAATTTTTTCTTTTCTAATCCTTCATGTATTTTGGTCATAATGCCACTCCATCTTCTTGCAACAGTACCACTTCCTGGAGCTTGGTTTTTTCCAATAACTTGATTATCATATCCAAAATACATTGCTGCTGAATAATATGGTGTAAATCCACAAAACCATGTTGCTGTTTTATCATTTGTTGTTCCTGTTTTTCCACATGTTTGTTGCCCTTTTACAACAGCTCCAGTTCCCGTTGCTCCAGCTGCTCCTGTTAGTCCTGTTCCTGTTGGTTCTGTAAGTAATGATTGAACAATATAAGCATTTTGTTCAGATAATACTCTACGCCTTTCTTGTTTTTTCTCCATAATTACTTTTCCATTTGCATCTTCTACTTTCGTATAAAAAGTAGGTTCTATATATTCTCCATTATTTGCAATTGTAGCATATGCTCCTGCCATTTCTAATGGGGTTATTCCATCAGATACCCCTCCAAGTGCAAGTGACAATCCTAAATCTTTATCTGATAACGAAGTTATTCCAAATGATTTTAGGTATTCTATAGATTTTGCTGGTGTTAATTTTTGCATCATTTTAACTTCTGGTATATTTCTTGATACTCTTAATATATATCTTATATTCATTAAGCCATTAAATGTCCAGTTATCATTATGTGGTTTATAACTACCATATGCTACTGGTGTATCATCTATAACTGTTCCTGCTGTAATTAAACCTTCTTGTAATGATGGTGCTATAACTGCAATTGGTTTTATTGAAGAACCTGGTTGGTGTTTTGAATCTATTGCACGATTATGTCCCCAAGCAGTTTTTTCTCCTAAAACTCCACGAGATGCCACTACATATCCTGTTTTAGGATCTATTATTGCCATACCAGATTGAAGTTGATATGTTTCTTCTGATGTAGTTCCATCTTCATTTGTTACTGTTCCTTTTTTTGTTTTTATCCAATCTGTACTGTTTCCATATGTACTATCTAAAATTTCTTGTATATTTTTCTTTTGCGTAATATAAATCTTATATCCACTACTTCTTATTTTTGATAATGCCATATCATAATCTAGTCCATGTTCTTCAGCATATTGTTTTGCAACTTGTTTTACTGCTGCTTCTTCGTTTTGTGTTAATGAATTATTACTTGTAATATTACCTTCTTTGAATGCAAGTCCTGCCTCTACTTCTTGTACTGAACTATCATATTGTTCTTTATTTATTTTTCCTTGATCAAGCATTTCATAAAGAACTGTTTTTGTTCTATTATTTATTTTCTCTGTATTAGGCGTTTTTTTAAATGGATTATATAAGTTTGGTGAATGGTTAATTCCTGCAATGTATGATGCTTGTGCAATTGATAATTCATCTGGTCTTTTATCAAAATAATAACGTGATGCTACTTGAACACCATATATATTTTTTGCACCTCCACCAAGAGGTATTGTGTTTAGGTATGCCTCTAATATTTGAGTTTTTGACATTTCATTTTCTATTTGATATGCTTTTGCAATTTCTTTTACTTTTCTAGACCAATGTTTATCATTTTCACCTGTTGCATTTTTTATTAATTGTTGTGTTATTGTACTTCCACCATAACTAGAATTTCCTCTTCCAACTATATATTTTACAGTTGCACCAAATGTTCTTGCAAGGTCTACTCCTCTATGTTCATAAAATCTTTTATCTTCTATTGCTACAAAAGCTTTTGGGATATATTCTCCCATTTCTGAAAGTGATATTATTTGTCTATTTTCATCACCATTTAATGTAGCTATCTGATTTCCATCTAAATCTATTAAAACACTATTTTCCATCTTAATATCTAAGTCTTCTACACTTATTTTTAAGTCATCTCCAAAAAATCCAAAGAAAAGTCCTGCAACAACCCCTGCTCCAACAATTATTCCTATAACTATTAATGCTAATATAATTTTAATAAATAGCATAAGCTTTGGATGTTTTCTTTTCTTCTTTTTATCTTTCTT
>CATKFT010000113.1 GCA_949747745.1 uncultured Clostridia bacterium | reverse complement strand
TTTGCAACATCTGTTCCGGACTTTTCCCATAGCACAACCAATATCTGCTGTCTTTAGTGCTGGTGCATCGTTTACACCATCTCCTGTCATTGCCACAACTTCTCCATTAGCTTTCCATGCCTTTACAATTCTTACTTTATGCTCTGGAGAAACTCTTGCAAATACAGAATAATTCATTATGTTCTTTTGCAAATTCTCATCTGATATTTTATCCAATTCTGAACCTGTTATTGCTATATCTTTTCCTTTTAATATACCTAAATCTTTGGCTATTGCTGTTGCTGTACTAATATGATCTCCTGTTATCATAACAGTTTTTATTCCTGCTTTTTTACATGTTGCTACAGCTTCTCTTACCCCCTCTCTTGGTGGGTCTATCATACCTATTAATCCTACAAAGTTTAAACTTTGTTCTAAATTTTTCGTATCCATTTTACTTGGTAAAATTTCTATATCTTTATATGCTACTGCAAGTACTCTTAATGCACTATTTGCCATCCTGGCATTTTCTATATTTATTCTATTTTTTGTATTTATATTTATTTTTGATATTTCTCCATTATAGTAATATCCTATACATCTATCTAATAATACATCTGGTGCCCCCTTTGTTATTATCCTATATTTATTTCCAACTTTATGTACAGTTGTCATTAATTTTCTTCCAGAATCAAATGGTATATCAGCAATTCTTTTATAAATCTCATATAATTCATTTTTATTTTCTCCTACCCTTAGGCTTTCATTTACTATTGCAATTTCTGTTGCTTCTCCACATGCTACTAATTTTCCATTCTGATTTTCTATATAACTATCTGTACACATACTAGCAAGACCTAGCATAAATTTATATTCATTTTCTAATACTACTTTTCCATGTACATCCCTTACATCTACTACTTTCATTTCATTTTTAGTTAAAGTTCCTGTTTTATCTGAACATATTACATTACTACTACCTAGAGTTTCTACTGCTGGAAGTTTTCTAATTATAGCATTTTTTCCTGCCATTTTAGTAACTCCTATTGATAGCATTATAGTTACAATTGCTGGAAGCCCCTCTGGTATTGCTGCAACTGCAAGTCCAACTGATGTCATAAACATTTCCATTGGTGCAATCTTTTTAAATATTCCTATTATAAATATTGCAAAACATATAAGTAAGCATACTACTCCTAAAATCTTTCCTACGTTTTCTAATTTTTTTTGTATTGGTGTCTCAGGTGCTTCATCTGTAATAATCATTTTTGCAATTTTCCCAACACTTGTATCCATACCTGTATTTGTTACAATTCCTTCACCATGACCTGCTACTACAGTGGTTGCCAAATGAACCATATTTAACCTATCTGCAAGAGTTGTATCTTTTTTTAGTATAATATTTTCATCTTTTAAAACTGGCATAGTTTCTCCTGTTAGGCTTGATTCTTCTACTTTCAAATTTGATGTTTTTGTAAGCCTGCAATCTGCTGGTACATAGTTTCCTGCTTCTAGAATTATAATATCACCTACAACTACCTCTTCGCTTTTTATATTAACAATTTTACCATCTCTTTTTACTTTTGAATTTGGACTAGACATCTTTTTTAAAGCTTCTAATGATTTTTCTGCTTTTGCTTCTTGGAAAAGCCCCATACATGCATTAAATACTACTATTGCAATTATTATAATAGAGTCTATATAATCGCCTGTCCCTTCAATATATGCCATTACTGCTGAAATTATTGAAGCTATTATAAGTATAATAATCATAAAATCATTAAACTGTTTTATAAATCTAATTATAATGCTTTCTTTTTTCTTATCATCTAGCTTATTTAACCCATTTTTTTTCAGTCTTTCTTTGGCCTCTTCAGAAGTTAATCCTAAGTTTAAATTTGTCCTAAAATTTCTTCTTATTTCGTCAATTTCTCCTGTATACCACATAACTAAACACTCCTATCATTTGTTTTTTACATTGTATGCTTGTACTTTTGAAATATGACATAAGAAAAGAAGAAACTTTTTCAATTTCTCCTTTTTAACTATATATTCTAAATTGATATACTATCATGGTATAAATATTCTGGTGCAACATCTTCACCATTTTCCCACATAACTGTATCTTTTCTTATTTTTACTTTCTGAAAATATTTTTTATCCTTTAATCTACAATAGACTTTATGATTTTCTATTAATTCTCTCATATCATATATTTTTTCTTCTCCAGTATTAAACTTTAAGTATATTTTATAATCATCTAGTGCTTTTACTTTTACTATGTCTGGTGTTATATACCAACTCATTTTATCACTTCCCTTATTTTAATGGTTCTATTTTAAAATATTGCCCCTCATTTTCAATACATTCCCACAAAGAAAATAATTCTTCTTTATGTATTATAATCCATGCTTCTAGTAGCTTTCTTTGTTTATTAGGTAATTTCCCCTCTATTAAATTACAATCTAAATCATACACAGCTTTATACTCATTATATCTAACATGAATATGTTTCAAATTATGTTTTTCTTCTTTTTCAAAAAACATTTGTATTAGTATTCCATAAAATTGTGAAATAATTGGCAAATTGTTTCACCTCCTTTATTATAACAAGCACTAAATTTTTTTTCAATCCTTTTTTGGAAATATTTGTTTTGAAAATTAAACTTTGTGAAAATAATTAAATAAGAAAAAATATCATTTATAGAATAACTTATATTTTTATTATAGTCAAGTATTTTTACTATTTTATCAGGGTTATTTCATCAAAGGAATTAAGCTATAGCATATAATAAATATTTCACTATAACGCAAACGTAATCATATTATGTTAATGAGGTGAATTTATTATGCTACTCGCTTATGTTGTTTTAGCATGCTCAGTTAGTATTGATGCTCTTGGTATTGGTATTACATATGGATTTAGAAATACAAAAATAAGCATGATTTCTAAGTTTGTTTTGTTCTCTATTTCTATTTGTATTACTGCTTTTTCTATATGTCTTGGAAATAGTATTAGTAATATTTTTTCAAAAAATTTTACTAATACTATTGGTTGTATGTTTTTAGTTTTTATGGGGCTTTTTGTTATCTTTAAAGCTTTACGAAATAGTGAAGAAAACTTTGATTTTGATGATTCAAAAAAAATAGATGCAAAAGAAGCTATTTATATGGGGATTGCACTTTCTATCGATTCTATTTGTGTTGGTATCTGTAGTAGTGTTATTGGTTATAATTCATATATATTTCCTATTTTAGTTGCTAGTTTTCAACTTATATTTTTATCTTTTGGTAAACTAATTGGGGAAAAAATTTCTTCTATAAGTAAAATTCCAGAAAATATTTGGAATATACTTTCTGGAATTTTACTTATTTGTATTGGATTTAGTAGATTTTTTATCTAAATTGATTCCTATTTAATATTTTAATTTATTAAATCTAAAAAAACATTTGTATTATAAAAGTCAAATTAAA
>CATKFT010000112.1 GCA_949747745.1 uncultured Clostridia bacterium | reverse complement strand
ATAATATATTAATGCTTTTAATAGCATTTCTGCCATATCATCCCAATATGGATCTTGTCCTGATTCTGATTTTTGCCCTTTTATTACTGTATTTGCTATAACATCTACATCTAGTTCACTTGACATATGCATAAGTGGGTTGTATCCATCACTATTTTGTGGTCTAACTAAATTTAATACTTTTATATCATATCCATTTTGTTTTAAAAATCCTGCTGTTTTATCATATAGTTCTCCTTTTGGGTCTGTAAATACATATGAGCCTAACATTTGGTATGCATTTGGTATTGAGTATGATGCTGATTTACCTGATCCGTGATCCGTCCAACTACTAGTACATTTACATTTCCTCTTTTATCTACTGGTAAATAGTTATTTTTTGCTAGTATTATTCCTTTTTTATTACTAAGTACTTTATATTGTTCTCCACTTTTTGACCAATCACTAGAACCATGCTCTATGTCTGAATATTCATTTTTTGGTGCTGTTCTTATTAGTCCTATTAATACAAATATTGCATATGCTACTGTGAATTTTAAAAGTGTTGAAAAAAATGTTCCTAAATATTGTGGAGTAAATGTTTTTCCTATTACTGTTCCAAGTGTTGTAACTCCTTCATATATTCCATTAAAAAATTTCATCATATTAAATTGTCCACTAGCTGATGCATTTACTATACTATACGAAATTGGCATTACAAATACTATGGATAATATTACCCATAGTATTCCAAATATTATGAAATTCCTTTTATTTCTTCTCATTGCTCCTTGTACTTTATAATTCATTATGAATCACCTCTATCTTTTGTATAAGACTATCTTTCACTATCTGCTGTTTGTCTAATTATTTCTCCATTTTCTGCAATATTACCTTTATATTCTCCAGTTATTTTTGGCATTTCAGGTATTTTGTCTTTATCTTGAAATTGTACATTTACGATATTTCCATTTTCATCCTTACCATATCGTGCATATCCTAATTTTATAGATATTTCACCTTCTGGAATTGTTTTACCTTTTTGTGGTAATTTCTTTTTATTATTTACTGTTGATGGTGGACATTTGAATTCCCTTTCTTCATTACATGCCATTTCTCCACAAACTATTACATAATTTTCTTCTTTGTTAGCTGAATTTTTCATTTTTTCCTCCCTATTCTTCTCTTATTTCAAATGCAAAATAAGATTTGTATGGTTTTAATTTACATTTTCCTTTTATTTCATTTGTTTTTTCATCCAAATATACTATTGGTTTTATTTCTTCTGTTGTTATTGGGTCAATTATTGATATTGGTCTTTTTAAGTTTGGTGTATATTTAAATTCTTTATATACAGAACTTTCTTCTGAATATAAAGTATTAAATTTAACTGGCATTGGTTTTTTTGATATACGTAGCTTGTCTTCTTCCATTATTCCTGTATTTACTACTACTTTTTCTTTTCCAAATGATAATATAACAAGTTGTTCTCCATTTGGTGATGGATTATCTACAAAAAAAGTTTTTTTAGTTAATTCTCCATTTAGTTCTTTTATGTATAATAGTCTTTCTATTGTGAATCTTGGAGCATTTTCTAAAAATTCTTTTTCTGTTTTATTTATTCTATATATTACTGTGTTTACATCTTTTGGGTCTGTTATACTAAAATGTTTTCCTTCAAAACTTTCCATTTTACTTTCCCCACCTTTATTTTTTATCTTATGTATAATAGTTCATTTTTTACCACTATACATAATTATATATTATTTTATTTTCTTTGTCAATGCTTTTAGATTTTTTTATGTTTACTACATTTGAATTTTTTATGTTTACTTGCTTGTACTGTATAATAGTTTTTTATGATAATTACCTGAATAAGTAATTATCATAAAAAAACTAGTTCGAATCTATTTGGCGAAGTGATGTTTTTTTCTGCCATATGGTATAATGTGTTATGCTTCTTATTTATACTAATTTTTCTATAATGCCTTGGAGGACAGTGCTTTTTTATATTATTACTACTTGTTCTTTTTTACTATTTTTTTTGTAATGTTTATCTTGTGGTATATGCTAATTGTCTTTTGCAATCCGCTTCCATGAAGTAATATATTTCATTTTTTTCATTGCACCACTCCCAACGCTCACGGGTATGCGCCCGCCTCCCGGCTGTCCGTGGTTCCATTACAAAAATGAAATATATTACTTCACTCACGCTATTTATATATTGAATAGTATTGTTGACTTTGTGATATAATTATATTATATATTCTTTTTCCTTAAGGTATTTGTTTTCTTTAAATGATTAATTTTTCTTTTTGTCTTTAATTTTTGATTGATTTTAACTTCCTCTTGGATTAAATTTTGATATTTCTTTCATCTTTTCATATAGTCCTTTTTCTTCTTTTGTTAATTCTTTTTGTACCATTATTCTTATACTAATAACTAAATCTCCTCTTCCGCCCTTTTCCATCTAAATATCCTTTGTTTGGTACTTTTAACTTTTCTCCACTTCCAATTCCTGATGGAATATAAATTTGTAATGTGTCATCTATTCCTTCTAAGTTTACACGTGTTCCTAATGCTGCTTCCCATGGAGTTATACATATGTATGTATATATGTCATGTCCTACTATTTCAAATTTATTGTCTTTTTCAATTTGAATTTTTATAAATAGGTCTCCATTTTTTCCACCGTTTTGTCCTTGCTTTCCTTGTCCTATTAATCTAATTTTTTCTCCGTTTCTTATTCCTGCTGGTACTTTTATATCAAATGTTTTCATTTTTCCATCTATTGTTCTTAACGAAATTTTTTTGTTCATTCCATAAAATGCTTCCATTATTGATACTGGTACTTCTGTTTCTATATTTTCACCTTTTACTTGTGATTTTTTATTGTTTGGTTTTGTTTTTTCTTCCTTTTCTTCTTTTATATCTCCAAAAAACATGTTAAAGAAATCACTAAATAAGGCATCTTTTCCTCTTTTTGCTTCCTCATAACTTTGTTTTTTCTTCTTTTTACCTATATGGTTATTCCACATTCTATCATATTTTCTTCTTGTACTAGTATTTGATAATATTTGATATGCTTCGTTTATGTCTTTAAATCTTTCTTCATATCCCACACTTACATCTGGATGATATTTTTTTGCTTGTTCACGATAGGCTTGTTTTATTTCTTCTTTTGTTACTTTGTTATCTTCTATCTCTAGTATTTTATAATAGTCCTTAAATATCATTTTTAACATCCTCCATGTTTATGGTGGTTTTATTATACCAAGGTTTGGTCTATTTTTCAATATGTTATGAAAAAATTTATATTAATGCATTGTAGGTTTTTATTGCAAAATTTCTAGTTTTATTTCTACTTCATTATTATATTTCATCCCATTTTCTAATTCTATTTCATATTCTAAATATATTCTTCTTATTTCTTTTTCTTGTTTTTCTATATTTATTTTATTGGTTGTTATATCCATGCTCATACTTCCTAATGGTGTTTCTAATGTTGTACTATTTTTATTTTCTAAATCAAATATCATTGTTTGATTATTTCTATATGTTATTATTTTATTTTCTAATATACTCATTTTAAAGTGTAATTCTTGATTTAGTTCTTCATATTTTTCTGTAAATTCTAATAATGCTCCATTTTCTTTATATATTATTTCTCCTATAGATGTATTATTTTCTGTTTCTTCATGGTCGCTAAATTTTTGTTTTGATGATATTTCTACTTTTACTTTCATTGTTTTTCCTCCATATATTATAATTTATTTATAATTGTTTTTTATTAAAATAATTAATTATTTTTTATCTCCACATCAAATTTCATTTATAGTTCTTAAGTAAAAGTTTCAAAATTATGCTAACTTACAAAACTGCTTATTTACTCATTTTTTTGCCAATTCTATTAATTTGTCTAATAAATCTTTGTATCTTATTCCAACATGTTCAAATAGTTTTGGATACATACTTATTTTTGTAAATCCTGGTAATGTATTTATTTCATTTATATAAATTTTATTTGTTTCTTTTTCTAACAAAAAATCTACTCTCGATAAGCCTTTTCCATCTATTGCTTTAAATGCTTTTATCGCTTGTTTTCTTATTTCATCTTGTATATTTTCTTCTAACTTTGCTGGTATTATAGTTTCTGATTCTGTACTTTTATATTTTGCATCATAACTATAAAATTCTTCTTTTGGTAATATTTCTCCTAAACATGATGCTACTACTTGTTCATTTCCTAATACTGCACATTCTATTTCTCTTGCATTAATCCCTTGTTCTATTATTATTTTGCTATCATACTGGCATGCATCTTTTATTGCATTTTTTAACTTATCTTTTGTTTTTACTTTTGTTATTCCTACACTTGAACCTGAATTTGATGGTTTTACAAATATTGGATATTCTAATTTTTCATCTAATATATCACATATTTCTCCTATCGTACAAGTTTTTTCATTAAATTCTTTATCTATATATGTATAGTT
Organism: uncultured Clostridia bacterium; assembly: GCA_949747745.1. Next base: position 3,109 of record CATKFT010000112.1, on the reverse strand, counting down.
TTCTTCGTTTTTTTGAATATATTCGTATTTTGCTTGGTTTAATCCAGCCTTTTCAAATATAATTTTACTATATATTTTATCCATTCCTATACTAGATGAAAGTATTTTGCACCCTACATATGGTACCTTTAGTAATTCAAGTAAGCCTTGTACGCTTCCATCTTCTCCTCCTAATCCATGTAACACAGGAAATATTACTTCTAATTTTTTTAAATATCCGAATTACATCTATTATCTCTTCTTTTTCCTGTATCTCTTGTTCTATTCGTAATGTATATATCTTACTAATTTCTTTTGTATACTTATACCATTTTCCATCTTTCGAAATATAAATTGGATATATCTCATATTTAGACTTATCTAAATTTTCTATTACTGATGTACCAGATATACAAGATACATCATGCTCTGTTGAAATACCTCCAAAAATAACACCCAACTTTAACATTCCACTTTCCCTCCGTCTTAGATATTAGCACTATCTCACTTGAAGAAGTAGTAATAGTAATATAAAATTAAAACGAGTTCGACCACTAAGCGAAGCAACATTTTTCTTTTTCACAGTTTTAGTGTGTTACGTTACTTCATAAAACCAAATACACTAAAACACCTTGGAGAACGGAGTTTTTAATTTTATATTACTATTACTACTTCTTCTTTGCACTAAACTAAAGCTTCTACTATCTTATTAAAATTCATTGCATTTGATGCTTTTACCAATATTGCATCCTCTGATTTTAGTATCTTATTTATTTGTTCTATTGCCTCATCATTTGTCTTAAAATTATAAGTACTTTCCCTATTCATACCATTTTGAACAGCCTTTTTTACTATACTTTCTGCTTCACTTCCTACAGTAATTAATATATCTATTCCATTTTCTACTACATCTTCTCCTACTTTTTCATGTAAATTTTTTGAATATTCTCCTAAATTTAACATATCTCCTAATACCGCAATTTTTCGTTTTGCATTTATTTTTGAAATGTATGTTATTGCAGCATGCATTGAATCATAGTTGGCATTATAACAGTCATTTATAAGTGTTATATTATCTTTTATTTTCCTTACATCCATCCTGTTTTTTGTAAGTTCAAATTCTTTTATTCCTTCTAATATTCCTTTAGTTGGTATGTCTAACATTTTTCCTATTGTTAATGCACATAATGCATTATATACAAAATGTGTTCCTCCTACTGGTATTTCTACTTTTATTTTTTCATTTTCACTGTTTACTATGAAACTACTTGAATATTCCTTTAATTCGATATCCTTTGCTGTTATATCACTTTTCGTTTCTATTCCAAATGTTTTTACTTTATATTTATTGTTTTGTTCATTCCAGTTATTTAACATATCATTATCATTATTTATGACAAGTGTTCCATTAGGTTCTAACCCTTCTAGTATTTCTAATTTTGCTTTTAATATATTCTGTCTTGAGCCAAGTTCTCCTATATGTGATGTCCCAACATTTGTTATTACTGCTATATTTGGTTTTGCAATATCGGTTAGTGTTGATATTTCTCCAAGTCCACTCATTCCCATTTCTACTACCAATGCTTCATGATCTTTTAATTTTAAAATTGTTAATGGTAATCCAATATGATTGTTTAGGTTCCCTTTAGTTTTTAATACTTTATATTTTTTTGAAAGAACACTTGCTAAAATATCTTTTGTACTTGTTTTTCCTACACTTCCTGTTACTGCTATAACTGGTATGTTGTATAAACTTCTTTTATATTTAGCTAATTTTTGTATTGCTTTTATTGTGTCTTCTACTATAATTATAGTTTTATTACTATATTTTTCTTTTATAGTATTTGAAATTTCTACATTTTCTAGTATACATACTTTTGCTCCATTTTCTAAAGCTGTTTCGAAAAATGTACTACCATCAAATTTTTCACCCTTAATTCCTATGTACACATCTCCTTTTTTTATTTCTTTTGTATCTTTTACAAACTCTTTACATATTTCTTCTTCATTTCCATATATAAGTTTTGCTTCGCATATTTTTATTATATCTTTTACTTTTATATCCATATTAAATTCCATTCCTTTCTCGCTTCGCTCGTAAGGCACACATAGTAATGAAAGATTTTTGATTTCTTTCAAACTATTTCCTTGTATAATTTATTTAGGTTTTTAATACAGGATACCTATAAACCTACTGACTATATAAGTATATTAATGTATTTAATTATATATGCCCTTATTACATTTTTGTCTAATTATTAGGGTCTTGTTTCAAAGTCTTTTGACTTTGAATAGTATCAATTTTTAATTTATTATTCTTTATTTTTTGTTTCTGTTATTATTTTATTTATTAAATTTATTGTATCTGGATGTATTAGTGAGCCTTTTTCTAGGCTATATTTTATCGAGTTTTGTGCTATATAGAGTATTCCTTTATCTAAATCTTTATTTGAAAGTTCTATTGCCTTTTGTAAATCTAGTGTCATATTTTTTTGTTTTCTATTTTCTTCTGTTTTATCTGCTACATATATAATCTTGTCCATAGTGTTCATGTTGACATTTCCTATTGTATGGTATTGTATTGCTTGTAACATATCTATAGTAAAGTTAAATTTCTTTTTTGCAATATCTGCTCCAATTTTTGAATGCCATAAACCGTGGTTCATTTTTTTCAATTTCATCAAATATAATATCATTTTTCTTTATATATTGTAATGCTTGTTCTTTGGGCATTTCTTTTGCGACATCATGTGCTATTCCAATTAATTGTGCCTTTTTTTCATCCTCTTTATAAATATGTGCAAGCTCTACTGCCCTTTTTGCCACTCCTTCTGAGTGTTTGAATCTTTTTTCAGATAAAGTTTGTTTTAGTATTTTTTCAATTTCTTTATAATTCATTTTTATCACCTTTTTATTTTTTCTATAGTATATACTTATTTTTATAATTCGTAAAGTTTATATTTTTATTTAATTGGCATTTTAAATATTTTTATTGTTTAAACTATATTTTTAAAATCTTTTTATGAAGTGTTATGTGTTACAACCTAAATATTGACATTATGTATGTCAGTTTTTGTCGAAATATTTTTCTTTACTTTTTCTACTTTTTATTGTTTAATATTATTGTTAT
>CATKFT010000111.1 GCA_949747745.1 uncultured Clostridia bacterium | reverse complement strand
TTAAGTTCGTGCGACTTGCATGTCTTATGTGCGCCGCCAGCGTTTATCCTGAGCCAGGATCAAACTCTCTTGTTTTTGGTATCTATACTTTCGGTATTTTCATACCTTTATATAAATCTTTTTTACAAGCTTCGTTTAATTTCAAGCTTTGGTTTTATTTGTTTTTTTTGGTAGTACAAATAACTACCGCTTATTGGTCTTTTCAAAGGATTTATTGTTTACTTTTCAATGTACTTTTTTGCTCCTGTTTTTTCAAGGAACGTTTTGTATTATACTACATCACTTTTTAATTGTCAACACATTTTTTAAAAATATTTTAAAAATATTTTTGAATACTTTTTTATTCCTTTTTCATCACCATTTTGCTTTTTTCTACAGGATTTTGGGCGAAATAAAAAACTAGTAATTGTTGCTTTTTTCTTTATTGTATTCTCTTTTACTAATTCATATTCTTTAATATGTTTAACTTTTGTGATTTCGTATTTTTTAGTCTGTATTACTATATTACCATTTTTATTATCTTATGTCAATACTTTTTTGTTGGAAATTTTTTCTTTTGTTTCCTTTCCTCATTCTTTCTTTTTTAATTTTATTGTTAACATATAAAATTTCATCTCCCTTTGATATTATAAAACCACGTAAGACCTAAAAATCACAGTTACTTTTATAACTGCGATTTTTTATTTTTCTATTTTACTTGCCATTTTAATATTGGGTAACCATTATTTATTCCATTTATATCATCTAACCAATTTTCTTTATCTAAATTTTCAGCTGTAGTAATTGTTGTATAATTATTAGTTTGTGTACTTCCTGAATCTGGAGCAGATGTTATTTCGCCACTATTTCCATATGTCCCTGTATATGTTACTGTTCCTATGTTATAACAATTTCTTATAACTCCACCACTGTGTAAAGTATTTATTATCCCTCCTACATATCCACTCTTTCCTTGGGCTGTTATATTTCCAGTATTATAACAATTTTCTATAACTACTGAACCAAAAGCACAACATATTCCTCCTGCTAAACCTGTATCAAATTTATTGGCATTATATCTTGTATCTCCTTTGGCTGTTATATTTGCTTTATTATAACTATTGTATATTCTTGCTGGTAGTCCCTTTGCTACTATTCCTCCTGCCATTGCATATGATATATAGCTACTACAAAATGTTGGTTTTATTGCTGTTATCTCCCCACTTTCTATTCCACAATTATATATTATTGGGTTTCCTGCTGCTACTATTCCTCCTGCACATGGTCCATCTCCGTCTCCATAACAATAATCCCAATTATTGTATACATATACATTTTTCATTACTAAATTTTTTATTATTGTGTTTGAATTTCCTGTTTTCGCAAATAATGCTTGATTTCTTTGCTGA
>CATKFT010000110.1 GCA_949747745.1 uncultured Clostridia bacterium | reverse complement strand
ATTATTATTTATGGATGTACATGTGCTAAAGAAAAGACTGAAATATAATTATTGGATACAAATATCGATACTAATACTTTATATATTAAGTTTTTCAGGAGCATATATTACAATATATACAGTTGTTTTGAGTTTATTATCTATAGGAATAAAGAATATATTACAAATTTTTAATAGGAATAAAATAAAAGTTATAAAACAACAAAAAACAAATCAGATTGCATTTTATTTATGTATATCTAACATTCTAGTTATGATTATAACTCATTTTCTAATTAACTATATGATTTAAAAAACAATTAAATTATTATTTAAAATAAGCCGAAATCTTAAAGTATAAACAACAATAATTATATTATGATTAAAATCATTTTGATAGAAAATGAAAAATAATTGATAACAAATATTTTACAATAGTAGAATTACTATGAAAGAAAAATATATAATAGCATAATTTATCAAAACAAAATAATAGTTAAAAATTACAAGGAAGAGAGGCCAAATGGAAAAAAAAATTAGAGATAACAAAGGTTTTACAACAACAGATATAATTGTGGCAATTATAATTATAATATTATTTGTTTCTGTAATTACTAGTGCATATTATAACTATTATATTTCGTCGCAATCTAAAACTAGAAAGACAATGGCAACTAATATAGTAATAGATATAATAGAAAATGTAGAAATGATGCCATATGATGATGTTTCTATAAATTCTGTAAATGAATTAGTAGAAAATTTAAGAACAAATGCTACAATACCAAATGGTTATACAGTAACTATATCGCTAGAAAAATATAATGAAACACCAGGAAATGAAGATAAAAAAGATTTAATAAAAATTTTAAAAGTAAAAATAGAATATTTAGTAAGTAAAAGACAAGAAAGTTTAGAAATAACGAGATTAATTACAAAATAATGATATAGTGTTTTTACTGCTCAGACTATAAAAATTCTCATTGTGAAAAGCATTATCTATATTATACATTGATAAGTATAATATAGCAAAAATTTAAAAGAAAGGGATTAATCAATTAAATAGATTAATATTTCTATATAATTGATTATGCGAGAAAGATGAAGAACCAAAGAGGATTAACAACTACTAGTTTAATAATATATGTAATTGCAATGTTACTTGCAATAGGAATTATTGCAACAATTACATCATTTTTTTATACTAATGTAATAAATTTAGAAGATAGTAGTACGAATATTGCAGAAATGACTAAATTTAACATGTACTTTTTACAAGAAATAAAAAATAAAGATAATGAAATAGTAAGGATTGCAGACAATTCAATTACTTTTTTAACTGGAAATACATTTACATTTCAGGATAATAGTGTATATTTAAATAGTAATAAAATATGTGAAAATGTTAAAAGCTTTAAATTTGTAAAACAAGAGATAAACAATAAAACTGTAATAAATGTATTATCAACAGTAGGAGAAAATTTAGAATATACTAAAACTACAAGTTATGTATTATCTGGTAAGTCTTAATAATATAAAAATTTATTTAATAATATGCTAAATATACTTAAAAAGGATTAACATGTAAATTTTGGAAAGCTCAAAAATCTATATAAAAATAAAACAAAATGAGATATAATATAATTAGTAATTTAACAAAGGAGGAAAAATATATGGGAAGACAACCTATAGGAATTGAACTTGTAAGGAGAGGCATTATAACAGAGGCAGATATAGCAAAAGCATTAGAATACCAGAAATCACATCCAGATAGAAGAATGGGGGATATTTTAAATACATTAAGAGTAGCTGATTCTTATACTTTAATTTCAGCAATAGCAGATATACTAGATGAAAAACCAATGATGTTAACAGAAAGTAGTATAAAAATAAATTTAGAAGACTATATTTCATTAGATGTATTAAAACAAAATAAAGCAGTACCTTTTGAAATAGAAAATAACAGAATTAAAGTTTGTTTTTCGGATACAGCAAACAGAAGATCAGTAGAAACAATGAGATTATTACTAATAAATAAAGGATTAGTAATGGATAAATATATTACATTTCAAAGTAATATAGAAAAAGTACTAATGTCTTTAGATGGTAGCAGTCAAAAAGATATTAAATCTACATCAGATATTACAGGATTAATTGATACAGTAATAAAAAAAGCGATGGAGCAAAGAGCAAGTGATATTCACTTTGAACCTATGGAAAATTCATTAAGAATACGTTATAGAATAGATGGAGAACTATATACAATTGCTAATCTAGAAAAAGAAAAGCAAACACAAGCTATAGGAAGGCTAAAAGCTATTTCAAATATGCACCAAGAAAAACAAGAATCACAAGATGGTAGAATAATACTATATCCAGACTATAATATACGTGTATCTTCACAACCAAATGTATTTGGGGAAAAATTTGTGTTAAGACTATTAAAGAAAAATGCTAATGTAAAAAGATTATTTGATTTAGGATTTCCAAAAGATGATGAAATAATCAATAAAAGTTTTAATAAGAAAAACAGTGTAACAATAATGGCAGCACCTACAGGAGAAGGAAAAACAACAACATTATATAGTGTTGTAGATTATCTAAATAAACCAGAAATAAATATAACAACAATAGAAGACCCAGTAGAAATAAGGATACCTGGCTTAAATCAAGTAGAAATAGATGCAAAAACTAGTTTCTCTGATTCATTAAGAACAGTTTTAAGGCAAGATCCTGATATAATACTAGTTGGAGAAATAAGGGATGGAGAAACAGCGGAAATCGCAATGCAAGCAGGTCAAACAGGACATTATGTATTATCTACAATACACACAATAGATAGTGTAGAAGTTATTACAAGACTAAGAAAAATGGGAATATCAAATTATGATATAGCAAGTACACTTGCAACAAGTGTATCACAAAGATTAGTAAGAAAAATTTGTCCACATTGTGCAAGACAAAGAAGCTTTACACAAGAAGAAATAGATATAATGACATCTATTGGAAAAAAATATGGAGTACAATTTGATTTTTCTGGGAAAACCACATATGATGCAGTAGGATGTGAACATTGTAATAATTCAGGATATTATGATAGAATTGCAATGTTTGAAATACTAATAATAGATGATGAAATAAGAGAATTAATTACAAATGATGCATCAACACTAAAAATAAAAGAAGAAGCAATGAAAAAAACTTATAAACCACTTGTAATAGATGGAATAAATAAAGTAATGAATGGTGTAACAACATTACAAGAATTAAATAAAAAATTAGTAATATTTTAATTAGAGGAAGGGGTCGTATCAAATGATACAAATAGAAAAAATATTAGATTATGCAATTGAAAAAGATGCATCAGATATACATTTTATATGTGGTAATAAACCAATGTTAAGAATTTTGAGAGAACTGGTTGATGTAGAAGATACAGAAGAATTAGTACCAGAAGATATGAATGAAATATATGATTATTTAGTAAGGGGAAATATTGAAAAAGATAATGTATTTAAAGAAACAAAGAAATTAGACACATTTTTACAATACACAGACAAACGTTTTAGGGTAAATATATCATTATCAGAAGACATACCACTTTTTACATTAAGAATAATAAAAAATGAATTACCTAAATTTGAAGATTTAGGAGTTCCAGATGTTGTTAGACGTATGACTTATCAGCCACAAGGATTAATGCTAGTTACGGGTAAAACAAATTCAGGTAAGACAACAACACTAAGTGCTTTAATAAATGAAATTAATGAAACGCAAAATAAAAAAATTCTAACATTAGAAAGCCCAGTAGAATTTAAACATCACTCAAAAAAATCACTTATTGTACAAAAAGAAGTTGGAATAGGTGGAGATTCTTTAACTTACAGTGATGGTGTAAAAAACTCTTTAAGAGAAGATTGCGATATAATAGTAGTAGGAGAGATTAGAGATAAAGAAACAATGGATGCGGCAATAGAAACAGCTGAGGCAGGACATCTAGTAATAGGAACACTTCATACAAAATCTTGTGCAGAAACAATAGATAGAATGATAAACTTTTATGATATAAGTGATCAACCAACAATAAAATACTTAATTTCATCATTATTAAAACTAGTAATTTCACAAAGACTATTAAAAGGAACAAATGGAAAATTAGTACTAGTTCCAGAGGTAATGGTGGTTGATAATATAGTATCTGGATTAATAAGAAAAGAAAAAATAAGTGTATCTGAAATAGAAGATGCTATACAAAGTAGCTTAGAAAAAGGAAGTATAGGACTTATAAATTCAATTGCAGAATTATTTGTTGACGAAAAAATAACATTAGAACAAGCAAAAGCTCAAATAGAAGAAAAAAATATAGAAACATTAAATAGAACAATTATGCAATTAAGAATTAAAAAGAATAAATAGATGAGATGCTTAAAATTCGTTTCGTGTTATTAGATGTTAAACGTTTTTCTTGCTATTTTAAGTTTCTATAGAAAGGTAAAATATTTTCTTGTTGCAACTATGTATTATAAAAATAGTATATACAAACATAAATAAATGGTTTTTATAGGTTAACCAAGTAAAAAAACCTAAATAAAGAACAAGGAGAAAGGTAATGGCAGTATATAGATATAGGGCATTAACTTCAAGTGGTACAATTGTAAGCAATAGAATAGAAGAAAACAATAGAAGTGCTGTAATAAAAAAACTAAAAAGAAACAACTTAACACCAATTAGTATTACAGAGCAAATTGCACTTACAAAAAAACCAGTAAAAACTAATAAAAGAAATGTAAAAGATATTCAAGAAATTATGAAAAATGTAAACACTTCTAGTATTGTTATAGACAGAGAAAAAAATAGAGAAACATATATACAAAAGATTAATAATGCTTTAGCAAAAACAGAGAAAATAACAACAAGAGATATAGTAATATTTACACAAAACTTTTATTTATTAAAAAAAGCAAATTTTAATAATATCCATGCATTAAACACAATTATAAATAGTACAGAAAACTATATCTTTAAAGGGATATTAGAAGATATATTAGCAGGTGTAGAAGCTGGTGAATATATGTATACTACTATGGAATATTACAGTGATGTATTTCCATATATCTATATTAATATGATACGTGTAGGAGAATTATCAGGTTCACTTACAAATTCATTACAACAAGCAGTAAAATACCTAGATACATCAGCAGATTTAAATAAGAAATTAAGAAATATATTAATACCAAATATAATTCAATTTGCATTATTACTAGTAATGTTAGTAGTAGGAACATTAGTTGCTATTCCAGCACTTCAAGGAGTATATGAATCAGTTGGAAGTACAGATGAGTTACCAGCACTTACACTATGGTTTAAAGATGTTGTAGATATGGCAATAAGATATTGGTATATACCAACAGCTATTTTTATAGGAATTGCGATAGGAATAGTAATGTATATTAGAACACCAAAAGGAAAATACAATTTTGATTATTTCAAGTATACAATGCCTATTTTTGGAAAACTAATATTCTCACTAGAATTCTCAAGACTAATAAAAGCTATGCTTTTAAATTTGAATAATGGTATGAGAATACAAGAAGCATTAGAAGTAAGTAAGAACATTTCTAAAAACTATGTTATGTTATCAATAATAGAAACAGCAATAAACAACATATTAATAGGACAAAGTTGGATTGAACCATTTGAGAAATCAGGACTTGCATCATCAATGATAACAGAAATGTTAAAGATTGGTATGCAAACAGATTTAGCAGAAATGATGGAAAAATTAGTAGAATATATGGAAATAGATATAAACAACATAATGGATAAAATAATGCAAGTATTGCCACAAGTTGTATATAGTATTGTTGGTGTAGTATTGATATTCTTCGTATTAGTAGTACTTGTACCAGTACTAGAAGCATATATGGGTAACTTCTTACTATCAGCAGCAGGATTTTAATAAAAATAAATATGGGTCGCATAGAATGCGACCCAAAAGTATTAATTGGAAACAATATTTATACAGGGAAAGAGTGTTTATGCTAAAGGAAAAGGTTATTGTATTTATAAATGATATTTATAAAAAGAAATTTACAAATATGTTATAATGTTATATTGAAGAAAGGAAACATTTTATAGTGAAAATAGGAGTAGATATTGGTGGAAGTCATATTGGAGTTGGAATGGTAGATGAATCTGGAAAAATTATAGCAAAAAAGGAAAAAGACTTACTACAATATGAAATAAAAGAAAAAGTGATAAATTCAAAAACTATTGAAGAAAAATTTATAAAAATAAATGGAAAAGAGATTGAGGAAAAAAGTATAAAAGAAAAATTGATAAAAGAAAGAAATACAAAAAATAATAGTATAAAAAAAGAAATTGTGGAAAATGTTATACAATACATAAATGAAATTACAAAAGAAAATAATATAAAAATAGAGGATATAGAATATATAGGGATAGCTTTTCCTAAAAGTTTACGTAATGGAATTATAGGAAAAGCAGTTAACTTAGAAGTAAGTGGTTATGAAATAGAAGAAGAAATACAAAAAGCTATAAGAAGACCAGTTTATTTAAAAAATGATGCAAAATGTGCAGCTATTTGTGAGAAAAAATATGGTAGTTTAAAAGATTATAAAAATGTAGTATTTTTAACAATAGGGACAGGAATAGGCGGAGCAATATTCTTTAATGATATATTATTGCAAACATCTTCAAATGATTTGTTTGAAGTGGGACATATGATAATTAAAAAAGATGGAATTAAATGTAATTGTGGAAAAAAAGGTTGTTTTGAAAAATATGCATCTATTACAGCATTAAAAAAAGCAGTAATAAATACATATAGTTTGGAAGGGGAGTATTCAGGAATACGTTTATATAAATTTATTACAGAACATTTGCAAGATGAAGAAATGAAAGAAATAATAGACATATATATAGAAAATTTATATATAGGATTATCAAATATAATAAATTTATTTGAACCAGAAATAATATCTATAGGTGGAAGTTTTGTATATTATGAAGATATATTTTTAGAAAAACTACAAAATAAATTGAATGAAAATGCAGTAAGATTTGGAGAAAGTAGTACTAAAATAGTAATGGCACAATATAAAAATGATGCAGGTATTATAGGTGGAGCAAATATAGTATAGAATTAATAAAATCCAAGTAACAATTTTATTACTTGGATTTTATTAATTTTAAAAGAAAACTTCTAGTTATATAAAAACAGTTTAAAAATCCCATATATCTAAAATCTACAACCTGAATAATTGAGATTATAAAATTACTCCCTTTTCGGAAAGATGTTCCTATTGCATAAAACTTGAAGTTACTTGCTTTTTCTATGAAATCTGATTGCCAGAACCACACACATGATAATTCCTAT
>CATKFT010000109.1 GCA_949747745.1 uncultured Clostridia bacterium | reverse complement strand
TTTTACAGGATATATGGATGCAAAACAAGTATGCAAAATGTATAAATGTGCAGATGTATCAGTATTTCCAAGTACATATGAACCATTTGGAATAGTAGCATTAGAAGCAATGCTTTCAGGAACACCAGTAGTAGTTTCAGATATTGGAGGATTAAATGAAATAGTTGAACATGGTGTAAATGGAATGAAAAGTTATGCAGGAAATCCAAATTCACTTGCAGATTCAATACTTGAATTATTATATAATCCTGCTCTTGCAGAAAATGTAGTAAAAAAAGCAAAAGCAAAGGTGAAAAATGAATATAATTGGGCAAAAATAGCACAAGATACACACTTCATATATCAAAAAGCGATATGCCAAACTATGGCAGAACGTCAAAAGAACCAAATAGCACAAGAAAATGCAAAAAAGACAAAAAAAGCAAAAAATACAGAAGCAGAAATTACAAACTTATTATCTTTCAGAAAAAGACGTGCTTATGCTTAAGTTAGTAGATTTTACTTACAAATCAAGTTAACTAGTAAAAGATTATTAGTTTATAAAAATATAATTTATGGATGTAAGGGCGATTTTTATCGCCCATATTTATACAGATTTTAGTATCTATATAATAAACAATTTTTAGATTAGAAATACCTATATAGATTAAGAAAAATTTGTAAAAATACATAATAAGAAATAGATGCTTATAGTATCAATATAAATTGAGCTATGCTTTTGTATAAAAATTAAAATGGGTTTATGCAAATCCCATTTTAAAAAACCTAAAATTATTAGAAAAGAAGGAATAAAAGATGAATGTTTATGATACAGCTAATAGATTAGCTTATGAAATTAAGAATTCAGATGAATACATGAACTATAAAAAATTGAAAGAAGAAGTTAGTAGTAATTTAGAATTAAAAGAAAAGCTAGACAATTTTGAAAAAGCTAGGTATGAAATACAACTTATGGCAATACAAGGAGGAGAACAAGATTCTAAAAAAGCTCGGAGATATGCAAAATTTATATGTAGAGTTGTTAAAAAATGAAACTATGAAAAAGTATTTTGATGCAGAGCTAAAATTTAATGTTTTATTAACAGATGTTAATAAAATAATAGGTGAAGCTGTTCAAGATTTGATTAAATAAAATTATAATAATAGGGGATTAATACAAATTGTTTTTCTGGAGAACTATTATAAAAACAAAATGATATAATTATTGTTTTTGTTTATTTTGGCAATTAAAAGATTGTGCATATCTGCTACATGTAAACTTAGTAATTTTTATAGGTTTACTCTAATAAAAAGGAGGAGAAATGATTTCATATGCAGTAATTATATTTATATGTGTAGTATTTCTTATTATTGTAGGATTTGTATTAGGAATAAATATAAAAAAAGTAAAAAAAATTGCAGAAAATAAAGAATTAGATGAATTAACCAATTCATTTCCAGAAAATATAGAGATATGTAAAAGCATATTAGATAAATTAGGAAATAGTGATGTGCAAATAAAAGAAGAAAAAGAAAGCAAAACTAGTTTATATATAGTGGTGAATAATACAATATCAATAGCAAATATAAGAGATTCTTATACAAGAATACAAACAATAGCACATGAGTGCATACATTCTATACAAAGTAAAAAAATGCTATGGTTTAATTTTATATATACAAATATATATGGAATATATTTTATTATAATAACAATATTAACGTTACTAAAAATAATAACAAGCCCAATAATATATTTATCAATATTAACGATTATGGGATTTGTACATTATGCTATAAGAAGTATGTTAGAAACAGATGCTATGATAAAAGCAAGATTTGTTGCAAAAGAATACTTAAAAGAAAACAACATATGTTCTAGAATAGATATAGATAGAATTGTTAGTGAATATGATAAACTAAATGATGTAGGGATTAAATTAGTTAATTATGATATATTCTGTAAGAATATCATAAAAATAATTATTTATAGTGTGATTTCTATAATTTTATAGGAGAATTAATTTTGTTATTAGAACAATACAATTACTAAAAAATTTTAAAAATTATTATATAAAAAGAGGGTTATTGTAGACAGTGAAAATCTACAAATAACCCCAAAATATGTGAAGAGAGTTTAAAAAATAAAAAGTACTGATACAAGCCCTACAACACATATGATGCAAAGTAATATGCAATAGATGTATAACCTATAATAGCCAGCATCTTTTTTAGTATTCTTATGATAACGAATATTAAAAATAAACAAGCAGACTAAGAACAGGATTGCAACAATAAATGCATAAATTAGAAAAAGCCGACAACCTTTTTGGATCATAAAACTCTCCTTTCAGTGTATGTGAGCAAATATGCTCATAAACTAATAGTTACAAAGAACTATTAAAATTATATCACAAAATAAAGAAATTTTCAAAATCATTTGCATTTTATTTTACTTTATGCTAAAATATTAATGTTAAAATTAATAGTGAAGAGTACAAAATTCTTCGAATTTTGAGGAGGATATATAAATGGAAATATTAAAATATGTATTAATAGGAGTTTATGTTATAGTTTGTTTAGCATTAATTATTGTGGCAATGATGCAATCTAAGGATGATGGTGGAATGAGTGGAGCAATGACAGGTTCTTCTTCAAACAATTTTTATGAAAAAAATAAAGGAAGAACAACTGAAGGAAAAATAAAAAGATGGACTATAATTTTAGGAATAGCATTTGCAATATTAACAATTGCACTTTCTATTATGTATGTAATTTAGTTTTAAGTAAATAATAAAAAGGGGGTAGCAAAATAATGTTGCCCCTATTTTAAATTTTATAAGGAGAGAAAATGGACAGAAAAGAAAAAATTTTAGAATTTATAAAAGATAAGGAATATGTGCCTATGAAAGCAAAAGAAATGGCACAAGTTTTAATGGTACCTAAAAATGAAATAGAAGATTTAAAAAACATTTTAGAAGAGTTAGAAGCTGAGTATAAAATTAGAAAAAATAGAAAAAACAAGTACATTTTAATGGATGAAGAGTATGTAGAAGGGATTTATAATGCAAAAGCGAAAGGATTTGGATTTGTTCAAACAAAAGAAACAGAAGAAATATATATATCTTCTGAAAATGTAAAAAATGCTTTAAATGGAGATACTGTTTTGGTTAAAATTATGCAACAAGAAATAGGAAATAAAAATAAAGAGGGTAAAATTATAAAAATTATCAAACGTAATATAACGAAAGTAGTGGGAACGTTTAATGATAGTAGAAATTTTGGATTTGTTATTCCTGATGATAAAAGAATAGGAACAGATATATTTATTTCGAAAAAGAAATTTAAAACAGCAAAAGACAATGAAAAAGTTGTTGTAAAAATAACAAAATATCCAGAAAAAGGGAAAAACGCAGAAGGAGAAATTATAGAAGTTATAGGAAATATTAATCAAGCAGGAGTGGATATGCTGTGTTTAATAAGGGAGTATAATTTACCATATGAGTTTCCAGAATTTGTTTTAGAAGAAGCAGAAAAAATACATGAAGAAATAGAAAAAAAGGATATTCCAAATAGAGTGGATTTAAGAGATAAAGTAATTTTTACAATAGATGGGGAAGATGCAAAAGATTTAGATGATGCTGTAAGAGTAGAAAAATTATCAAATGGAAATTATAAACTAGGAGTATATATTGCAGATGTTAGCTATTATGTAAAAGAAAATTCTAAATTAGATAAAGAAGCACAAGCAAGAGGAACAAGCATATACATGTTAGATAGAGTAATACCAATGCTACCACCCAAATTATCAAATGGGATATGTAGTTTAAATGCTGGAAAAGATAGATTTACTTTATCAGTTGAAATGGAAATAGATAATAAGCGGAAAAGTAGTATCATCAGATATATTTAAAGCAGTAATAAATGTAAAAGAGAGGATGACATATACAAATGTAACAAAAATATTAGAAAATTCTGATGATAAAGTTGTAAAAAAGTATGCTAAATATTTAGAGGAATTTAAATTAATGGAAGAACTTGCAAAGATTTTAGAAAAAAGGAGAGAAATTGGAGGAAGTTTAGATTTAGACATACCTGAAAGTAAGATAACTTTAGATGAAAATGGAAAAGCTATTGATGTAGGAAAATATGAATTAACATTTGCAAATAAAATTATTGAAGAGTTTATGCTAACAGCAAATGAAACCATTGCAGAAAAATTTTATTGGTTAGAAGCACCTTTTATATATAGAGTACATGAAACACCAGATATGGAAAAAATAAATGAACTAAATAAATTTTTATATAATTTTGGTTATAAAATAAAAGCTTCTAAAGATAATATACATCCACAAGAATTTGCAAAAGTACTTGAAGATATAAAAGGAAAACAAGAGGAAATGGTAGTATCTACTTTAATATTAAGAACATTAAAAGTAGCGAAATATGAAAGTGAAAATAAAGGTCATTTTGGAATATCTAGTAAATTTTATTGTCATTTTACATCACCAATAAGAAGATATCCAGATTTATTCATACACAGAATTATATCTATGTATATAGAGAACGGATATAATTTGGATGACAAAGTTTTAGAAGAATATGAAAAAATAGCACAAAAGACAGCAGAGCAATCTTCAGAAAGAGAAAAGATAGCAAAAAAAGTAGAAAGAGATAGTGAGGATTTAAAAAAGGCGGAATTTATGCAAGATAAGATTGAACAAGAGTATGAGGGAATTATAAGTAGTGTTACCAACTTTGGTATATTTGTGGAACTAGAAAATACAGTAGAAGGGCTAATTAAATTTGAAAATCTAGGAAAAAATGAATACTTTATATATGATGATGAAAGAAAACATTTAATAGGAGAAAGAACAGGTAAAATTTATAAAATAGGAGATAAAGTAAAAATAAGAGTAATTGATGCAAATAAAGAAACAAGAAAAGTAGCATTTGAATTAGTTGAAGAAGATAATTAAAATGTAATTAAAATTTTGCTATGTATGGACAATGTTTACCAATATTTTTTAACTTAAATAGAGTTAATACAAAAAAGAGGCTTCGCCTCTTGGATGAGCAATGCTCGCCCCTACGTTTAACTTAAAATAGCATACTTTCCTATTATACAAAAAGGAGCAACCCCATAAAAATATTGAGGTTGCTCCTTTTTCTAAATAATTCGTGCTTCGTTACGAAAATCTTCTCTACGGTTTTCGCATGGCAAGTGGCATTTACCACAAATATAAGAAATAATATTTTGTAAAATTAATTGATAAAATAGTTAAAAAAGTGTAAAATATACTAAAGTATAATTAGGGTGGGAAAAGCATATGATTAAAGATAATTTAATAGAGGTACTTCATGAAATGGAAGAAGTAACAAAAATGTTTAAACTTGAGCCATTTGATATTTATATTATTGGAGGAGGAGCATGTATATTAGGTGAATATACAACAAGAGCCACTTTAGATATAGATTTTGTAGATTTAGGCTATTCTGCAAAATATGGAAAAGTATTTGTATTATTAAGAGATTATGATATGTTAGAATATCAAAGTACAATATTATCTCCAAATTATAAAAAAAGAGCAATAAAACTAGAGGAGTTTCAATACATTAATGTTTATATTCTTTCAAAAGAAGATATTGCAATAAGTAAAATAATAAGACTTGCCCCCAAAGATATAGAGGATTTGGAGCAAATAATACCTAACTGTGATAAAGAGATTCTTAATACTGTTATAGAAGAAGTTTTAAATAGAAATGATTTATTTGAAAGTAAAAAATCTAAATTCGAGAAAAAATTGAAGATATTTAGGGAGAAGTATAATGTATAGAATATTTTGTGAAAGTTATAAAAATTTTGTCAATTCATTTAACGAAACGAGTAGTAGATTAGAAATGGCTAAGCCCTTAGAATTGATGGTAGATGTTAATAAGTATATAGAAGAAGAAAAAAAACAAAGTGAATTATATAAGAAATTATGTGATTTAATTTGTTTTATGAAAGAAAATATTGAAAGATTTCCAAAATTAAAAGCGTTTTTATGGACTTTAAGTTCAAGAAATATGAATGGAATAAAATATAATATAGCAAAAAAAGAAGAGTTAGAAGAACAAACAAAACTAGTAAATTCATTTTTGAAATTAGCATATTGGTATTAAAAAGGATGATGGTATGCCAAGAACCATTTTAGTGAGGTAACGAAAATGATATAATATGTGAGAAAATAAGAAAATTCTGTTGAAATTGTAGTAAAATTATGTTAATATAACAATATCAAACTTAGTAGAAAAACCTCTTATCTCAGCAACATCGAGGTAAGTATATATAGATAAAACTATTAATGAGCATAAGCCAATATGGCAGG
>CATKFT010000108.1 GCA_949747745.1 uncultured Clostridia bacterium | reverse complement strand
GAAATATAAATAGCGAGCAGTGGAGCCTAGGTGCCACTTAAAAAACTTTAGGAAATAAATATAAACGCTAGAAATAACGAATTAGCATTAGCTGCCTAATAGAGTGGCTACGTTCTTATAAAAAGGACTACGGTTTTATAAGAGCGACGAAATAGTAGGAAACGAAACTATTTTTTGTTCCAGAAATAGTTGGTATAAAGGGACTACTAATAAAATAAGTTTGTTTGTTCATTTATTTTATTAGGAAAAATAAGAACAAACTGCGCTCTGGAGAAGTTTATATGGAAAGTTTATTGGACAGGAGTTCGAATCTCCTCACCTCCACCATTGTTCCATAGAATGAATTTCCTTTATGATATAAATAAAATGGAGATGCAAAAGCACTATTAAGAGAATAGGGATATTATGATTAATAAGAAAGATTGTAATAGTAAGTAGCATACATATTTTCTTATGTATGCTACTTACTATTACCTGAAAAAAATTGAATTACTCCTCCTTTTTGTAAAATATGGCGAATGCGTCATTGCCAACTTCGATAGTGGCAATATAATTGTGTTCATCAAACTCGAACTCGCCATATTCACACCGAACAATAACAAATTGGAACTTACACCTTTTAAAATTAATGCTAGAAAGAAACTTTTCATTTGCTAATACATAATTATTTGATTAAATTTCAGTTTAAGGGTATACATTTTGTTAATTGTATGCTAAAATGTATTTGGTAAATGAATTTATCTTGTATATATTTAAAACATTATACTTATAATATGAAAAACTATAAAAAGGACAAGACAATAATGTAAAAGCTAAAGAGAGCTAGATAAATGGTGTGATTCTAGTAGTGTAATAAATTATTTGTTATCACCTTTTTGTTATTTATCTGAAAAAATTAGTAAGATAAATCGGAGTAACTTACGTTATAAAGTGATAGAGTGAGAAATATTAATATTTCTAAATTAGGTGGTACCACGGAAAAAAGTTTAGCCCATTTCGTCCTAAAATATAGGAGAAATGGGCTTTTTGATTTAAAATTTAAGATATTAGAAATTGTATTTTAAATTTATATTATACAAGGAGGGAAATTATATGTGTGAAGAAAAAAAAGATTATGGTAAAACTTTAAATTTACCAAAAACAGACTTTCCAATGAGAGCAAGTTTACCAGAAAATGAACCTAAAATATTAGAAGAGGTTTTTGAAAAAGGTTTATACGAAAAAATGTTAAAGAAAAATGAAGGAAAAACACCTTTTGTTTTACATGATGGACCACCATATGCAAATGGGGAAATACATTTGGGTCATGCTTTAAATAAAATTTTGAAAGATACAATAGTAAGATATAAAAATTTACAAGGATATTATACACCATTTGTACCAGGATTTGATACACATGGTATGCCAACAGAAAAAAAAGCAATAGAAAAATTAGGATTAAATAGAGATGAAATACCAGTAAATACATTTAGAGATACATGTAAACAATTCACAATGGATTATAAAGATAAACAAATAGTGGGATTTAAACGTTTAGGAGTACTTGCAGACTGGGATAACCCATATATAACATATGAGCCAAAAATGGAGGCTTGCCAGATTGGTGTATTTGCAGATATGTATAAAAAAGGGTATATATATAAAGGTTTAAAACCAGTGTATTGGTGTACAGATTGTGAGACAGCTCTTGCAGAAGCAGAAATTGAATATAAAGATGTAAACTCAAATACTGCATATGTAAAATTTCCTGTTATAGATTCAAAAGATTTATTTAATACAGAAAAAACATCTATAGTAATATGGACAACAACTCCATGGACATTACCAGGAAATATGGGAATAACAATAGGTGGAGATTACAAATATAGTTTAGTAGATTTAGGAAAAGAAAAAGTAATAATAGCTGCTGAACTTGTAAAAACTGTTATGGAAAAAGCAAATATTGAAGAATACAAAATAGTAAAAGATTTTGATGGTAAAGAATTAGAAGGTATTATATGCAAGCATCCATTTTTAGATAGAACATCAAAAGTAGTTCTTGGATCTGATGATACTATAGTAGTAGAACTAGGAACAGGTACTGGAGCAGTACATACAGCTCCAGGTTATGGTAAAGAGGATTACCTTTGTGGACTAAAAAATGGGCTAGATATAGTAGTAACAGTAAATGCAAAAGGACATCAAACAGAAGAAGCAGGTCCATTTTCAGGTATGTATTATGCTAAATCTGATAAAGAAATAATAAAATGGTTAGATGAAAATGGATATCTACTTGTGAGCGAAAAAGTAAATCACTCATATCCACATTGTTGGAGGTGTAAACATCCAGTAATATATAGGGCAACAAATCAATGGTTCGCATCTGTTGATGGGTTTAGAAAAAAAACTATAGATGCAATAAAAGATGTTAAATGGTATCCTGCTTGGGGAGAAGAAAGAATAACTAAAATGGTTGAAGATAGAAATGATTGGTGTATATCAAGACAAAGAACATGGGGAGTACCAATACCAATATTCTATTGTAGAGAATGTGAAAAAGAGTATGTAACATCTGAAAGTTTAGAAAAAGTACAAGAAATATTTAGGAAAAAAGGTTCAAATGCATGGTTTGATTTACCAGAAAAAGAATTAATGCCAGATAATGCAAAATGTCCACATTGCGGATGCACAGAGTTTAAAAAAGAAACAGATATAATGGATGTATGGTTCGATTCTGGTTCTACACATGAATCTGTACTTGTAGAGCGTGGTCTTCCAGAAGCAAATCTATATTTAGAAGGAAGTGATCAATATAGAGGATGGTTCCAATCATCAATATTAACTTCTGTTGCAACAAAAGGGAAATCACCTTATAAAGAAGTTTTAACACATGGATATACAGTTGATGAACAAGGAAGAAAAATGTCTAAAAGTCTTGGAAATGGAATAGACCCTATGGAGGTTATAAATGAATCAGGTGCAGATGTATTAAGACTATGGGTATTATCATCAGACTATAAATCAGATATAAGTGGTTCTAAAAATATAATAAAACAAGTAACAGAAGTTTATAGAAAAATAAGAAATACAGCAAGATATATATTAGGAAATATAAGTGACTTAGATGTAAATAACCTAGTTCCATACGAAGACTTACAACAAATAGATAAATGGGCATTAACAAGGTTAAATAAGCTTATAAAAGACTGCACTAAAAGTTATGATGTATACGATTTTCATAATGCATACCATGCAATAAATCAATTTTGTGTAGTAGATATGAGTGCTTTTTATTTAGATATAATAAAAGATAGGTTATATACTGCTAAAAAGGATTCTGTAGAAAGAAGAGCAGCACAAACTACAATGTATGAAATATTATCAAGCCTAGTTAGAATACTTGCACCAATGACATGTTATACAGCAGAAGAAATATGGAAGTTCATGCCACATAGGAATGGAGAAGATGCCAAAAGTGTAATGCTTTCATATTATCCAAAAGAAAATCCTAAATATGATAATAAACAAATAGAAGAAACTTGGGCAAAATATATAAAAATAAAAGATGAAGTAGCAAAAAAACTAGAAACTGCAAGAGCCTCAAAAGAAATAGGATTATCGCTAGAAGCAAGTGTAACATTATATGCAGATGGAGATGAATATGAATTTATAAAAGGAAAAGAAGAACTTTTAAAAGAAATATTTATAGTATCTGAAGTAAAAATTGAAAAAGGAAAAAAAGAAGAATATAAAGATAATATGGTAGAAGTAAAGGTAGAACAAGCACAACGGTAAAAAATGCGAGAGGTGTTGGATGTATTCAAAAACTGTAGGAGAAGACAGTAAAAATCCTAGCATATGCCATAGATGTAGTGAGAATTTGAAATAAATTTGCAAATGTAATAAAAGAATATT